>CAZXJZ010000041.1:0-14513 GCA_964641065.1 uncultured Hyphomicrobiales bacterium
ACCATCGGGTCGGAGGCCTGGTATTGCGGCTTCAGCACGCGCTCGGGGAGCTCGCGTCTGCTGGTGGTGCGCGGACTCATGCCGGAATATCCGGATCGACTTCGCCGCCGGTCGCCGACCATTCGCGTACGCGTGCGAGATGATCGTAATCGCCATAGGTGCGCCCGACCCACATCGGCCGCCAGAACGAGACATAGGGCTCGCTCTCGGACGCAAATTTCACCACCAGCTCGTGAAGCTTTTCCCGCGCGCGATCGGCGGCGCCGTCGATGCTGAGACTCTCGAAATCGCGCGGCGCTTTCTCGCCGCCGGGATCGCCGCCATTGAGACGCAGATACATCAGCTCGGACACAGAGCCGCCTTTCGGCACGTTCTCAAATTCACCGTGTCGCAGAATGGTCGCCTGCAGCGTCAGCTGCGGCGCGAATCCCACCTGCACTTCCTTTTTCGACGGCGGCCGGCCGGTCTTGTAGTCCAGCACGGCAAAGCTGCCGTCGCTGCGCTGTTCGATCCGGTCGGCGCGCGCGGTGAGCATGAAATCCGTCGTCACCTGCAATTTACCCTGCACCTCGGCGTAAACCGCCCTCACATTGAGCCGCCGTTCGCGTTCCCAGTCGATGAACCAGCGGGCAATCCGGTCGAAGCGCGGCCACCAGAACGCTTTCGCCTCCGGATAATCATTGAGCGGCTCGAATGCTTCGCGACCCAGCGCCATTAATTCGCCCAGCGGGTCGGCGGGCAAACCATCGGCGAATTTCGCGGTGAAGTCGCCGATCGCCTCGTGAATGACGGTGCCCCGGTCGCGCGCGCCGGGCGGGGTGTCGACCGGATCGAGCGCCCGCAGCTTCAGGATATGCTTGGCGTAGATCGTGTAGGGATCGCGCAGCCAATGCTCGATATCGGTGACCGGCAATCGCTTCGGCCGCATCGCGACCGGCGGTCTCGGCTCCGGCCGTTGCGCCGCCTTCACCTCGGCCGGGCGGTCGAGCGCGCGCGCCCAATCGAGGTAATGGCGGCCGCGCTCCTTCACCGCGGCCCATGCCTCGACGCCGGCAACCGCGGCCAGCCGCTGCACGAAGCGGGACACCACGGTCGGCGAGCCTTCGCGCTTCGACGCATGCGACAGGATCACGTCGGGCGCGCCGAAAGCCTGCACGAAGTCATGCGCCGACAGGCCTATTCGCCGCTCCGGCAGGTCGAGCCCGAGCTGCTGGCGCATCGGCCGGTTGAGCCATGGATCGTTGCGCGGCTCCGGCGGCCACACGCCTTCGACCAGTCCCGCCAGCACAACGCGATCCGCCTGCTGCAATCGGGCTTCCAGCGGACCATAGATGCGTACGCGCGCGCCGGGCGCGCCGGGCCTGCGCACCACCCGCTCGGAGGCGATGGCATGAAACAGGTCGGCATAGTCGTGCGGTGCCACGGCAAAAGCGGCGGCCTGTCCGCTGTCGGCGATGGCCTGGAAGCTATCGCGCAGGGCTGCACCCTCGCGGCCCGCGAACGCCGCCGACTCGTTCTGGGGGTCGAGCGACAGCATCGCGATCACGCGATGATGGCAGATCGCCAAGTCGCGCAACGGAGCTGTCTTTGCTCCGGCCAGCGGCGCGAGCGCCGGCTTGAGTTTCGCGACCAACTCGGCCGCGCGGTCGAGCTCGCCGTCGGTGAGCCAGCGCCGTGGATCGCTGCCGTGCAAGCTCTCGCGTTCCGCGCGCAGGCTCTGCAACGCGTGTTCAAGTCCATCGGTGCCGGCGCGAGGGCGTGGCCCGCGCAGGATCGCGCGTTCGAGCAGCGCGGTCGCCTGGTGATGGGCGGATTCGGATCCGCCGAGGCGGCAGAGCGGATGCTTGAGCAGCGCAAGCAAGGTCACCGGCTCGCAGCCATCGAGCGCGGTCTCCGCTGCCAGCCGCGCGAAGACTCCGGCCGCCGTCTCGGACAACGGATCGCCGCCGGAATCGTCGACCGGAACTTGCCAGCGTTCCAGCGCCGCGACCACGCGGCGCGCCAATGCGCGATCTGGCGTGATCAGCGCAGCGGTGCCGTCTGCGTCGTCTGTCACGGCTTCCCGCAAAACCAGCGCCACCGCAACCGCCTCGTCTTCGGTGGTGGCAGCTTCGATCAGCGACAGATTGGCAAGGCTGGCTTCCTTCAGGGATGCGAACGCCTCGTCCTTCAGGGTGTCGCGCCAGCGGTCGGTCGCCTCGGCCGGCCGCATCGCCTCCGACGCGAACCGCTCGCGGCCATGGCCGGCTTGGGATTGGAGGATCTCGACCTGATCGCGCTTGGCGCCAAGTCCGCGCAGGAAGCCTTGCATCGCGAATTGCGGATGACCGGGCGAGGGGTTGGTGCCCGCAACGCCGCCGATCGACTCCCAGGCCTCGTCGTCGAGGTCGGTGTCGAGGCCCGGGAGCACCACGGCGCCGTTCGGCAGGCTGGCGATGGCCGCGAGCAGTTTTGCGGTGGAGGGCATTGACGCGGTCGAACCCGCGGCGATCACCGGGCCGGTGCCGTTGCGCTTGAGCCGCGCGGTCTCGGCTTCGATCAGCGCATCACGCCGCGTCGCGGCATCCATCAATCGCTGTTCGTCGAGCAGCGCCGGCCAATGGTCGCGCACGATCTTGAGGAATTCGAGCGTGGCCCGGAAATGCTGATCCATGTCTTCCGGTACCAGCGTATCGAGTGCCGACCAGTCGATGCCGCGCGTGACCATGTCGTCCTGCAGCCGCGCCAGTTCGCCGGCCATGGCGAAGGCGGATGCCGGAGAATTGGCGATCAGCGAGACCTCGCCGGTCCGCTTTTGTTGCGCGGCCCAGGCCAGGATCAATTGCGTCAGCGCCGCCTTGCGCTCGAACGGCTCCATCGCGCGCTTCAGCGACAGGCGTTCCGCCGCCAGCGGACCGCCCGCGAATTCCGCGAAGACGATCTCGTCTTCGTCGATATCTCCGACCGGGACCAGCCGCGGCAGGATCGCCGCATCGCCGCCGAGTGCGGCCAGGAACACCGACTGCGCCAGCCGGCAGGCGCGCCGCGTCGGCAGATAGAGCGTGGCCTGCGCCAGTTCCATCGGATCGCGCGACGCGGGAAAGCCGTGCACCAGCCGTCCGGCGAGCAGGGCGTCAATCAGCGCCGGCAGGAACGGTACCGATGCGGGAATCGTGAACAGGCGGGGCGTGCGGGTCGACATGCCGGCAAAGTCATAGCGCAAAATGGGCCGGTATGCGCGGCGCCAAATTGCTGCGGCTACGCCGCGCTTTGCAGGATCGCGCGCTCGGCCTCTTTGATCGCGTCCGGCGTACCGACATGCATCCAGATGCCGTCGAGGCGCAGCCCGAACAGCCGCTCCGCTTCCGCCGCCTTGACGAACAGCCGGTTCAGCGAAAACGGACCCTGCGGCGCGTCATCGAACAGGGCAGGCGAGAAGATCGCGGCGCCGGCATAGACGAACGGCGTCACCTCGCGCTCCGCGCGCGGCTGCAGCCGTCCATCCGGGGCCATCGAGAAATCGCCACGCCCTGCATAACCGATGCTGGTGGCCGAGGGCGCGAGCAGCAGCAGCGCGTCCATCTTCGCCGGATCGAAAGCGGCGGCGAGCCGCTGCAGGTTGCCGCGCGTACCGTCCAGCCAGATGCTGTCGGAATTGATCAGCAGGAACGGCTCGCTGCCGAGCAGCGGCAAGGCCTTGACCACTCCGCCGCCGGTATCGAGCAGCTTCTCGCGCTCGTCCGAAATCACGATATGGGGCGACTTGCGGCCGGCCACATGGCTCTCGATCTTGTCGGCGAGGTAATGGACGTTGATCACGGCCTTGCCGACGCCAGCCTGCGCCAGCTTGTCCAGCACATGGTCCAGTAGCGCCCGGCCCGACACCTGCACCAGCGGCTTCGGCAGCGTATTGGTCAGCGGGCGCATCCGCTCCCCGAATCCGGCCGCGAGCACCATCGCCGTCTGCGGAACGCCTTGCGCCATGCGAATCAATCCTCTTGCGCCGCTGTCGAGGCGGCTCGTCTATCACAGCCCATCGAAGGCGGGCACGTTGTCCTTGTACCATGCAGAGAGTTCGGCGAGCGCCGGGTGGGCGAGCGACCGCTGCAGGCTGCGCCATACGCGGGGCATATGACGGAGATATTGCGGCTTGCCGTCCCGGCGATCCAGCCTGGCGAAGATACCCAGGATCTTGGTCGCGCGCTGAGCCGCCATGACGGCATAGAGCGCCGCGAATTCCTCACGATCGAAACTGGTATCGGTTTCGGCCCGCCTGCGGGCATAGCGGTCGAACAGGTCGCGCTCCAGCGGGTCCGGGACATCGACGCGGGCATCCTGCAGCAGCGAGGCGACGTCGTATCCGGTCGGTCCGATCACGGTATCCTGGAAATCGAGCAGGCCGACGCGGTGGTATCCGTTCCGGTCCGGAAGCCAGATCAGGTTCGGCGAATGGAAATCGCGCAACACCCATGTCTGTTGCCCGGCCAGCGCCGGCTTGAGTGCGGCCAGCCACAATTGGCGGAACTGCTCTCGCCCGGCTTCATCGACCGCAAGTCCGCGATGCGGAATGTACCAGTCGAGCAGGAGTTCGGCCTCGATCAGGAAGGCGGCCTTGTCATAGGCCGGAATAGCGTAAGTCGTGCCGTCCGGCAGCGGCAGCATGGCGTCGACCTGCCGCGCATGAAGTGCCGCCAGCAGATCGACAGCCTCGCCGTAGCGTGGCCCGATCGGCGCAGGCGGTGAACCGGCGACGAATGGCTCGGTGCCGAAATCCTCCAGCAACAGAAAGCCATGGTCGAGATCGGCGGCGTAAATCTCCGGCGCGGAGAAGCCGAGCGCGCGTAGCCCATCCGCCATCGCAACGAACGGACGCACGTCCTCGGCGAGATGGGCGATCACGCTGTAAGGCTTGCCGTCACGCACCGGCGGCCCATCCGGCCGGCGCGGTGCATTCATCAGGATCGCCGGCGTGCTGTCGCGGATGACGCGCTCGTAGACCCGGCTCGATGCGTCGCCCTGCATGCGTTGCCGCTCGGCCAGCGCATACCCGCTTTTGTGCAGAAAGCTGCGCAACGCCGCCATGCGGGCGACCCGCTGCGCAAGCTTGCCGTGACCGGTGACGTGGACATCGCGGTAGTCGTTGCCTTTTGCCGGTGCGAGGCTGAGCGCGACATCGATGCGGTCGGGCGGCAGCCGGCCGCCGGCACGATCGGGCCATTCCATCAGCACGATGCCGGTGGCCGCGATGTCGTCCAGGCCGAGCTCGGACAATTCGTCCGGGCTGGTCAGCCGGTAGAGATCGGCATGCGCCAGCGTGAAACGCGGCAGCTCATAGACCTGCATCAGGGTGAAGGTCGGGCTCGGCACCGCGATCCCCGGATCGTTGGCAAGATAGCGGATCAGTGCGCGCGCGAATGCGGTCTTGCCGGCGCCGAGATCGCCCGAGAGTGTGATGACATCGCCGGGTTCCAGAGCGTTCGCAATATCGACGGCGAAGCGCCGGGTCGCCTGCTCGTCTTCCAGCGCGATCGTGAAACTCATCTGACCGGAGGCCATGGGCTAAGGCGCGTGGGCTCAGGCTGCCGTGATCTGCGGCTGAGCCACGGGTTTGGTCGGGAAGGTGCAGGTCACGGTGGTTCCTTGCCCGACGGTGGAGGCGATGTCCACACTACCGCCATGCAGCTGCACGAAGGAGCGGACGATCGACAGGCCGAGGCCGGCGCCGCGATGCTGCGACCCGAGCGAATGGCTCTCGAACCGCTCGAACACGCGCGGCGCCATTTCCGGCGGAATGCCGGGGCCCTGGTCGGTGACCGAGAAGGCGATCGAGTCGTCGTGGCGTTCGGCCCGCAGGGTGACGGTGCTTCCCTTGGGTGAGAAGCCCACAGCATTCGACAGAAGATTGAAGAGCACCTGCCGAACACGGCGCTCGTCGGCCGGAAACAGACCGATCGTCGCGGGCTCGGTTTCGATATTGAGCGCGATATTGTCCTTGACCAGGCGGTCGCGGATGCCTTCGGCGGCGGCCTCCATGGTCTTGCGGATATCCACCGGCCCGAGATTCAGCGTCATGGCGCCGGCATCGATGGTCGCCAAGTCCAGGATATCATTGATCAAAGCGAGCAGCGCGTTGGTCGAGACCGTGATGTAGCCGAGATATTCCGACTGGCGGTCGGAGAGCGGCCCGGTCGACGGATCGCCAAGGAAATGCGCGAAGCCGATGATGTTGGTGAGCGGGGAGCGCAATTCGTAGGACACGTGGTGCAGGAAATCGATCTTGATTTGGTCTGCGGTCTCTAACGCTTCATTGCGCTCGCGCAGTGCGCGCTCGACATTCACCGTGTCGGTCACGTCCTGGAAGGTGACCAGCGTCGCGCCGTCCGGTAGCGGCAAGGTGGCAAGGTCGACCACGCTGCCGTCGCGGCGCTCGAGTCGTCCCTTGACCGGATCGCGCTGGCCGATTGCGGTGACGGCGCTGCGCAACGCGCGCAGGGTCTGATCCTCCGGCTGAAGCGGCGCGCACCAGGCGATGACCGCTTCGATATGCGGCCGTTCGGCGAGCGCTTCTTCCGGCAGTTTCCACAATTGCTGGAACGCCGGATTGTGCAGCCGCAGTCTTCCGTCGCTGGCAAACACCGCGACCGCCTCTGCGAGATTGTCGAGCGTCTCGCCCTGCACCCGGATCAGAGCGTCGTAGCGGCGTTCGAGGTCAAGCCGTTCGGTCACGTCGTCGAACAGATAGGTCACGCCGCCTTCGGTATTCGGCGTCGTCACCACGCGCAGCGTGCGCCCGGCCGGCAGGTGCCACAGGTCTTCGCGCGATTCCAGATTGCGGTAGGCCTCGTGCAACTGGTTCTTCCAGGTGCGGAAATCCTGCTGTTCCGGCAGTTTGCGGCCCGCCCGCAACCGGTCGAGGATCGCTGAATCGGTCGGTCCGTGATCCAGATAGGATGCGTCCAGGTCCCAGAGCGCGCGATAGGCCTCGTTGTAGAAGCGCAGCGTGTGGTCGGCACCGAAGATCGCGACGCCAGTGGCAAGCTGGTCCAGCGTTCGGCGATGCGCGTCGACCATGCGCGTCATCTCGGCGCGAATGTTCTCGGCTTCGGTCGCGTCGACGCCCGCTGCAGCGCTGCCGGCGGGCGTCGGCACCTCGATGACGTCGAACATGCGCCGCGCTCCAGCGATCACCGCCGGGACCCGCCCGCGATAGGGTGTGCCGTCCCCGCGCATGCGCGCGGCATCGTCGCGGGCGGACTTGTCGAGCAATTCGAGATTGCGTTCGACCGCTTCCGTCGGGTCCCGGGCTTCGACCGCGCTCGCATAAGCGGCGTTCACGAAATCCAGCCGCCCCTCCAGGTCGCGGGCCCAGACCGGGAATGGCAGCGCATCGATCAGCGTGCGCAACGCCATCATGTCACCGACCAGCCGGTCATGGCGCGTGGCGAGGGCGACCAGTTCGCCCTTGATGCCGCTGACGTCGCGAAGCCGCATGACGGCGCGTCCGCCGATGGCGCGGCCTTCCGCCTCGATGGACTTGCCGCCCAATGTCGCCAGCGTCATGGCGAAAGCTTCGCCATTGGCGCGCAGCGTATCGACCGATGCCTGGATCATTTGCGCCTGATCCGCGGGAAGCCACGCGCCGAAGGCCAGAACCCGCTGCGGCATGGTGGCCTGCGTGACGATGGTCACGTCGCCGACGATGTCCGGGTTGTCGCAGCCGGCGGCCCAGGCCACCACGATCTGCGGCTCCGACAGCAGAAGCGCATTGACCCGGTCGACCTCGGCGGTCAGCGCATTGATCTCGCGCCGGGCCTCGGTTTCGTTCGCCGCAGCGCGCTGGCGCGTCCTGACGAGCATGATCGCGGTGACCACCGCAAACACGACAACGCCGAGCGTGAGCGCGAGCGCGGCGAGTTCGTGGCGCTCCAGACTTGCAAACGCGCTGAGATAGGCGTCGACGGGCGTTCCGGTCTGAAGCGGAGAAACTGCCTTTGCAGAAGCCGGCCACAGCGCGCCCAGCGCGGTAAGGCATCCGCATCGCAGCGGATCGACGCTGCGGCCGCCGCCAGTCGACCGAATCATTCGCGCATACCCATTGCCCCCAATACGGGTGCGCCCCGGGCACATGCCCGGTGCGAAACCGTATTGCCATGGACGCTAACGAGCAGTCCGCGGCTGCGAACCGAATCATTCGACTTTACCCTCAAGGTGAGTCGTGCGGTAAGAGTCCAGACCGTGAACGGGAGGGCGGGCGGTTATGAAACGGACTTTTCCGCCCGCTTGACCAATTCATCCAGCTGAATGGTCGACAGCGCCGACGCAAATGCACGCTCGGCCTGGGCAAGAGCGGGCAGCACCACGTCACCGACCAGGTCAGATCCAGGGAGCTGGGACGTCACCGGATCTTCGACAGTCCGCGCGGCCCGCAAAATCTCGTTCGCGGTGATGTGTTCGGTATCGCGGCCCAGTTCGTATCCGCCGCGCGGGCCCCGCACGCCACGCAGGATTCCCTCGTGGACCAGAGCCTGAAGCACTGGTTCGAGGTGGCGTGGCGGCAGTCCATGCCGCGATGCGAGAGCCTTGGCCGAGACCGGACGCATTTGCGAATTAATCGCAACATCAATGACCGCTGCTATGGCCAAGATGCCTTTTCGGGACATCAACGGCATTCCAAAATACTCACCGTTTGTGTGGTTATGAAACATAACGGTAGTAAATTAAGGGAATGTGTCTAGCCCTCTGTATCGCTAATCGACACTTTTTGTTCCCGTCGAACCGAAACCGCCGCTTCCACGGTCCGTTTCAGACAGCTTTTCGACTATATGCACAGACGCTAATGCAACCGAAGCGATAACAAGCTGAGCGATTCGCATTCCACGTTCAATCATGAACGGCGCCTTGCCGTGATTGACGAGCAGAACATTCACTTCGCCCCGATAATCGGCATCGATGGTTCCGGGTGAATTGAGGACGGTCACGCCATGTTTGGCGGCGAGCCCCGATCGCGGGCGAACCTGTCCCTCCGTGCCCGGCGGCAGGGCAAGCGCAATCCCGGTGGGGATCATCGCGTAGGCGCCCGGCGCGATCGTCACGGGTTGTCCATCCGGGACGGCTGCGATCAGGTCGAGCCCGGCGGCCGCCGCGGTCTGATAGGCGGGCAAAGGCAGTCCAGCCCCGTGCGGGAGCTGCAGGATCTGTATGTCCACGTGCGTCACTTGTGAGGTTTGTCGAGTGTTGTGGCGATGCGCGCGACTAACTGGCGTGCGACCTCATCCTTGGATTGCAACGGCCAGGATTCGACACCCTGCGCGCTGACGAGATGGACGGTGTTGCGGTCGCCGCCCATGACCCCGGACGCCGGGGATACGTCGTTGGCGACGATCCAGTCGCAGCCCTTGCGTTTCAGCTTGGCCTTGGCGTGGTCGATGACCTTTTCGGTCTCGGCCGCGAAGCCGACCACAAGCGGTGGCCGGCCGGCCTTCAGTTTTGCCACCGTCGCCAGGATGTCCGGATTTTCGGTCAAGGCGAAAGACGGCGCGCCGGATGCGGTCTTCTTGATCTTCTGCTGTTCGGGCGCGGCGACACCCCAGTCGGCGACGGCTGCGGCAAAGATCGCAACATCGGCCGGGAGGCTTGCGGTCACCGCTTCGAGCATCTCGCGGGCGGTGGTGACCCGGATCGGCGTGACGCCGTGTGGGTCCGGCACATGCACCGGG
The DNA here is from genome assembly GCA_964641065.1 of uncultured Hyphomicrobiales bacterium. Lineage (GTDB taxonomy): Bacteria > Pseudomonadota > Alphaproteobacteria > Rhizobiales > Xanthobacteraceae > Pseudorhodoplanes. The sequence goes on from CAZXJZ010000041.1 coordinate 9,696, forward strand.
CCGGAAATCAGCACGACCTCCGCGCCCGCGGCTACGGCGGCTGCTGCAATCGCGTGGCCCTGTTTTCCCGACGACCGGTTCGCGATGTAGCGGATCGGGTCGATCGGCTCGTGGGTCGGCCCCGAGGTGATGAGGATACGTTTGCCGGCAAGCGGCCGGTCCGATGACCCGCTCAGCACGCGGGCTGCGGCTTCGGCGATCTCCAGCGGCTCCGCCATCCGTCCGGTGCCGGCCTCGCCGCTTTCGGCCATCTCACCGGCATTCGGTCCGATGAGGTTCACGCCATCGGCGACGAGTTGCGCGACATTGCGGCGGGTTGCCGGATGTTGCCACATCATCGGGTTCATCGCGGGCGCAATCAGCACCGGCTTGTCGGTAGCGAGCAGCACCGCCGAGGCAAGGTCGCCGGCATGCCCGCCAGCCATCTTTGCGATCAGATCGGCAGTGGCGGGCGCGACGATCACGAGATCGGTGTCGCGCGCGAGCCGGATATGTCCGACGTCGAACTCGCTCTGCGCATCGAAAAGGTCGGTAAAGGCTCGCTCTCCCGCAAGCGCGCCGACCGATAACGGCGTGATGAATTCGTGTCCGGCTTTTGTCAGGATGCTGCGGACGATGGCGCCGCGTTCGCGCAGCCGCCGGATCAGGTCGAGCGACTTGTAAGCGGCGATGCCGCCGCCGATCACGAGGAGAATGCGCTTGCCGGTCATGCTCATGAATCCAGCGTGATCGTTAACACAGATCGGCGCAGTCCGCCCAGATGCAGCCATTGTCCGCCCGCTCCGTGGTTAACGACAACAGCCGTCATCTCAGCAGGAAGACGACATAGGCGAGCAGTGCCGCGATCACCCACAAAGCGATTGCGGTGGCGCGGCCGCGCCTGGCCTCGGCGCGGCCGATATCGGCGACCGTTTCCGGCGCCAGCACGATGCCGTTGCGGGTGGCGGCGTCGAACTGCTGGATCAGCGCCGTGCCGCGCGACAGCAATTCCGGAACCTGACCGGCGAAACGGCCGATCTCGGCCAGACTTTTTCCGGCATCGTCGATGCGGCCTGCGGGCCCGAGATTGCGCTCGATCCATTCGCGCACTACAGGCTCTGCGGTCGACCACATGTCGAGCTTCGGATCGAGCGATCGCGAAACGCCTTCGACCACCACCATGGTCTTCTGCAGCAACAGCAATTCCGGGCGAGTCCGCATGTCGAACAGGCTGGTGACCTCGAACAGCAGCGTCAGCAGCTTCGCCATCGAGATTTCGTCGGCGGCGCGATTATGGATCGGCTCGCCGATGGCGCGGATCGCCTGGGCGAAATCCTCGACCGAGTGATGAGAGGGGACATAGCCCGCTTCAAAATGCACCTCGGCGGTGCGGCGATAATTGCGCGTGATGAAGCCGTAAAGAATCTCGGCCAGAAAGCGGCGTTCCTTCGGGCCGAGCCGGCCCATGATGCCGAAATCGACCGCAACCAGGCAGCCTGTATCGTCCACGAACAGATTGCCCTGATGCATGTCGGCATGAAAGAAGCCGTCGCGCAGGGCGTGACGCAGAAAGCTCTGGGTTACGACGCGCGCCAGGTTTTTCAGATCGATGCCCTTCGCCTCGAGCACAGCATGGTTCGACAGATGCGTGCCGTCGATCCATTCGAGCGTCAGGACATCCTTGGTGGTGCGATCCCAGTCGATCGCCGGCACACGAAATCCTGGATCGCTTTTGGTGTTCTCCGCCATTTCGGAGAGCGCGGCCGCCTCGAGCCGAAGGTCCATTTCCAATGCGATCGAGCGGCGCAGGGTCGCCACCGTCTCGACCAGCCGGAGCCTGCGTGCTTCGGCGGAGTATTCTTCTGCATTGCGCGCGGCGAAGGCGAATGCATCCTGATCGATGGCAAAGCGCCGTTCAATGCCCGGCCGCAACACCTTGACCGCGACCTCGCGCGGGCCGTCAGCACTGTCAATGCTGGCGCGATGCACCTGCGCGATCGAGGCAGCCGCGACCGGCGGCCCGAATGTCGCATAGGCTTTGTCGATCGGTTTCCCGAACGCATGTTCCACGATCGCAACCGCTTCCGCATGCGGAAAAGGTGGCATGCGGTCCTGCAGGCTTTCGAGTTCAAGCGCGATGGCAGGGCCGACGACATCCGGCCGGGTCGCAAGGAACTGCCCAAGCTTCACGTAGGTCGGGCCGAGTTGCGTCAGTGCGGCGGCGAGGCGGCCGGTCTGACCATCCTTGCCGCGGCGCTCGATCAGCTTGGCTAAGCGCAGCCCGAGCCGCGCCGGCACCGGCACCAGCGCCGGATCCAGATCGCGGAACGCGCCCTCGCGCGCGAACACATAGCCGGCGCGCATGAGCCGCAGCGAATTGGTGAGAGCGGAAATCATGCTTGCGTTCGCGTGCGCCAGGCCCGTGTCACAGCCGCCAGCCCGAATGCAGAGCGACGACGCCGCCGGTCATCGGCGTAAACGACACCCGCGCGAAACCCGCGTCACGCATCATTGCAGCGAAAGCCTGCGGCTTCGGGAATTTGCGGATCGATTCCACGAGGTAGCGATAGGATTCCGCGTCGCCTGCGACTGCCCGGCCGAGCGCAGGGATCACGTTGAAGGAGTAAAAGTCGTAGAGCGTTTCCAGCGCCGGCACATCGACCGACGAAAATTCCAGACACAGGAAGTGGCCGCCCGGCCGCAAGACCCGATGGGCTTCGCGCAAGGCCGCGTCGATACGCGGGACGTTGCGGATTCCGAACGCGATCGTGTACGCGTCGAAGGTGCCATCCGGCAGCGGCAATGCCTCCGCATTGGCCTCGATGAAGGTCACGGAATGGTCGAGACCGCGCTTCTCCGCGCGTTCGCGCCCGACTGCCAGCATCTCGCCGTTGATGTCGAGGATGGTGGCATGGGTGCCGGCGCCGCCGGCTTCGATCACCCGGAAGGCGATATCGCCGGTGCCGCCGGCGACGTCGAGCAGGCGGAAGTCGCGGTCGGTGCGGGGCGGGTTCACGGCGGTGACCAGCGCACTCTTCCAGGCCCGATGCAGCCCGGCCGACATCAGGTCGTTCATCAGGTCGTAGCGGCGGGCCACCGAGTGGAATACGTCGTCCACCAGGCCCTGCTTCTCCTCGAGCGGGACGCGCCGGTAGCCGAAATCGGTCTCTTTCGCGGAATTCTCGGTCATCATTACCGTGCTGTCTTGAGGCGGCGGGACGATAGCCCAGCCCGCCGGGGCGCGCTACATAACGGCTCAGCCCTCGTTAACGAGACCTGCGGTAGCCCCCGTGACCCTGACATTCACCCCGCCAATACCGGTTTTCCGCATCTTTTCGGTCGAGAAGGCCCGCGAGTTCTACCTCGACTTCCTCGGATTCGGGCTGGACTGGGAGCACCGGTTCGAACCGGACATGCCGCTTTACATGCAGGTGTCGCGCGGGCCGTTGGTGTTGCACCTGAGCGAGCATCACGGCGATGCCTGTCCGGGGTCGACGGCCTATGTGCGCATGCGTGGGGTGCGGGACTATCATGCAGAGATCAGCGCAAGGAATTATGGCTACCTGCGCCCAGGTGTCGAGAGCCGCGACTGGACCGAGGCCGAGATGACCGTGACCGACCCGTTCGGCAACCGTATCCGGTTCGGCGAGATGCCCGCCGCGAAAGACTGAGCCCAATGCCGGAACTTCCCGAGGTCGAGACCGTCCGCCGCGGCTTGCAGCCGGTGATGGAGGGCGCCCGGTTCGAGCGGGTCGAGGCCCGGCGGGGCGATCTGCGCTGGCCGCTGCCGGTGGATTTCGTCAAGCGGCTGGAAGGGCAGACCGTCACCGGGCTCGGCCGGCGCGCGAAATACATTCTGGCAGATCTGTCGTCGGGCGACGTGCTGCTCATGCATCTCGGCATGTCCGGCTCGTTCCGGGTGGCGCTGGCTGGCGCGGAAAAAACGCCGGGCGATTTCCACCATGAGCGCTCGAAAGCGGCAGCGCATGATCACATCGTGTTCCACATGTCGAATGGCGGCGTCGCCACCTTCAACGACCCACGGCGCTTCGGTTGCATGAAGCTCGTTGCGCGCGAGGCGCTGGAGCAGGAGCCGCTCCTGCGCGCGCTCGGGCCGGAGCCGCTCGGCAATGTCTTCGATGCCTCCGTGCTGGCCCAGGCCTGCGCCGGCAAGAAAACCAGCCTCAAGGCCGCGCTGCTCGACCAGCGCGTGGTGGCCGGTCTCGGCAACATTTATGTCTGCGAGGCTCTGCACCGGTCGCATCTCTCTCCGAAACGCAAGGCCTCCACCATCGCCAGCCGCAAAGGCGAGCCTAACGGGCGCGCGGTCGATCTGGTCGACGCCATTCGTGCGGTGCTGGGTGACGCGATTGCGGCCGGGGGCTCGTCGTTGCGCGATCACCGGCAGACCTCCGGCGAGCTTGGCTATTTCCAGCATTCATTCAGGGTTTACGACCGCGAAGGCGAGCCGTGTCCGACGCGCGGCTGCCCGGGCACGATACGGCGCATCGTTCAGAGCGGCCGCTCGACCTTCTATTGTCCGCTTTGCCAGAAGTGAAACGGGAGGCTGAATCCCCGGTCAGGCGGCCTTCGGACCGCCTCCGCGGCGACGTTGGAGCGATTCATGCATCGTCTCGGCCCGTTCCTTGTATTGACGATGCAGCCGTTCAAGTTCTTCGTCCGACAGGTCTTCCGCCGTCGCGAGCTTGCTGTCGGTGCCATCCAGCCGCAGGATCAGTTCGGCCAGTTTGATCTGGATCGCCGAGGTGTCTCGGTTCTGCGTGTTCTGGATCAGGAAAACCATCAGGAAGGTGATAATGGTGGTCGAGGTATTGATCA
>CAZXJZ010000041.1:14523-27765 GCA_964641065.1 uncultured Hyphomicrobiales bacterium
ATTGCCAGGTGTCGCTGAATCCGAACAAAGGACCGGTGACGGCCCAGACCACGACAAGCCCAGCGGCCGTCAGAAACGTGACCGGCTTGCCGGCGAGATGGGCGATCGTGACCGCCGCTCGCGCGAAAACTCCTTGGTGATCGTCGGCTCGAGCTTCGACTTTGCGTGGGGTGCTGGATGCCACGGGGTGTGATGCTTGTATCGGCATTATCCCACTCCCTGAAAGACCGGCACGGGAATGCTCAACCGCCGGATACACGAACTCGTTCCGAGGCCGGGCCGCCGGGCCGGACCTGGAGGTCACAGCCATATGCGTAAAAGCAAAAACGCCGCGCGTTGGCGCGGCGCTTTTATCTTGGTCGCCATCGATCCGATCAGTTTTCGTGGCGCATCAGGACCGCCCGGGTCGCGTGGTCCGGACCGAATTCATCGATGCTCTCCACCTCGAGCAGCTTGGCGAGCCGGCTGCGGGCGCGGTTCACGCGGCTCTTGATCGTGCCTACGGCGCATTCGCAGATATCGGCAGCCTCCTCGTAGGAAAAGCCCGACGCGCCCACCAGGATCAGGGCCTCGCGCTGTTCTGCCGGCAATTGGGCAAGCGCCACACGGAACTCGTTGAACTCGACCCGTCCGAGCTGGTCGGGATGCGATTTGAGGGTTTCCGCCAGGCTACCGTCGGCATCCTCGACCTCGCGACGCCGCTTCCGGTATTCCGACCGGAACAGGTTGCGCAGGATCGTGAACAGCCACGCTGGCATGTTAGTCCCAGGCTGGAACGACTGGATATTCGCCAGCGCCCGAAGGATTGTCTCTTGTACGAGATCGTCGGCTCGATCCACGTTGCCAGAAAGCGAAATGGCGAACGCGCGCAGGCTCGGGATGGCCGCAAGGATCTGATCTCGGAGAGCCGGATCGACACTCATTCGGATTTCCCTTCCGTCGGGGTCTTGTCGAGTTGCTTGAGGAGGTCGGCGAACCGATCCGGCACGCCCTCCTGGACGACGTCGTCGTAGATCGCCCGCAACTGCTGTCCGATCTTGGACTGGATTTCCCGGTTGAGACCGGAGGCGTTTTTCTGGTTCATGGCATCCGGCTGCATGGAAGGTGATGTGCCTGATTTTCGTGTACTCATTTCGTCCTCGCCCGGCCTGACCGCCGGCCCCACTCCAACCAGAATGCTTTATTGGCAAGAAGGTTCCGCGGCCGGGAACTTTTTTTGCTAAGAGACGTTGGGCCGCGACGTCTTCAGGCCCAACGGGAGGGATTTTACGTGTCCGCTTCGCAAGCTATTGCACCTTATCTGCCGTTTTTGCGCCGCTATGCGCGCGCGTTGACCGGCAGCCAATCCTCCGGCGACGCCTATGTGGCCGCCGCTCTGGAGGCCCTGATCGAGGACACCTCGGTTCTGGACAATTCCTCATCTCCTCGCGTTGCGCTGTATCAGCTGTTCAGCAAGATCTGGAATTCGGTGGTGGTGAATTCCAAGGCGGCCCCTGAGGGGGGTGCCCTGCCAGCCGAGCAGCGTCTGAGCCAGATTACGCCGCGCCCCCGCCAAGCGTTCCTGCTGGTGGCCCTGGAAGGATTTTCCGAAGCCGATGCAGCGTCCATCCTTGACGTGGATATCCCGACGCTGCGCCAGCTGGTGGAGGAATCGGGCCGCGAGCTGGCAGCGGAGATCGCCACCGATGTCATGATCATCGAGGACGAGCCGTTCATCGCCATGGACCTCGAGGGGCTGGTCGAAAGTCTGGGTCACCGCGTCCTCGGCGTGGCGCGCACCCATGCGGAGGCTGTCACGCTGGCCAAGGCGAAGCGGCCGGGGCTGATCCTCGCCGACATCCAGCTCGCCGATGGCTCGTCCGGCCTCGATGCAGTCAATGAATTGCTGCGCACGTTTGAAGTGCCGGTGATTTTCATCACCGCCTATCCGGAGCGCTTCCTGACCGGCGAACGGCCGGAGCCGGCATTCCTGATTGCCAAGCCGTTCCAGCCGGCGACGGTTTCGGCCGTTATCAGCCAGGCTCTGTTCTTTGAGCGTAACGCGCGGCGACGCGAGCGCCGGGCCAGCTGATCCGTCGGCCGGCTAATCAAATACCAAACGGCCGGGACCTGTCCCGGCCGTAGTTTTTTTGGAGCCAACGTATCTCCGCGTGCTTTCCTAACCGAGGCCCGAAAAGAAAAAAGGCGTGGCCGCTAATGCAGGCCACGCCTTAACAGAGCCGACCGAGCACGAGGGGGAGGGGATGACGGCCGGCACCTCCGTAAATGCGCCGGAAAGCAAATCGTTCCGCAGAAAATACCGGATGGGCACCGTTGACGTTTTGTATGTAAAAAAACGATGACGTGACCCTAACTATTGGAAACGCAACGCTTCCAGCGCGTTAGAGCCAACAAGCAAGCTCATCGGTGGATGCTCACACAACGGCCCCCCGGTCCGGAAGGAACCATTTGAAGTTGCGGCCGTCGAAAACCGCGAATGCGAGTGAGAATGTGGTGAAAAAAACAAGGGGGAGCGGGAGCGAGGGCGGGGCGCCGGACGCGCTCTCAGAAATCACACCACCCGGCGCCCCTGAGCGCAAGCAAGGCACCCCTGCCGACAGTGCAGATGCAGAGGTGCGGCTGCAGCAGGAAATCCAGCGGCATGCGGAGACCCGGGCGGAGCTGGAGCGGGTCCGCACAGAATCGCGGCGCAAGTCGGACGAATGTGACGAAATCAACGCGCGCTTCGAGATGGCTTTCCGCGGCGCCAATATTCATGCCTTCATCCAGGACCGCGAGCTTAGATACACATGGATCGCCGGCCCGCGCGCCGACGACGTTACAGACCGAATGCTTGGCCGAACTGACGACGAAATCTGGATGTCGTCCGAACAGCAATCCGTTATCGCTCGCAAGCGGCAGGTGATCGAAACTGGAAAGCCCCAGGATTGCGAAGTCTCCAGCATCGCGCCTGATCGCCGGGCGCAATATGCCCTCCATATCGATCCGCTGTCGGCAGCTGACGGAAAGGTGGAGGGGATTTTATGCACGGCTGTCGACATCAGCCGCATGCGCTCTCTGGAAAGCGAACAGCGCCGCTTGATGGAGGACCTGGCTGCCGCTGCGCAGCGTTATGAATTTGCCTTACGCGGCTCCAACGTGGCGGTATTCACCCAGGACCTCGACCTGCGTTACAGGGCGGTCAGCAAGTCGCTGTTCGGCGTCGACCCGGATGCGATGCTGGACAAGACCGATATCGAGTTGCTCGACGGGGGGCGCGCCGCGGAGATTTCAGCGCTCAAGAGCGAGGTTCTGCAAACCGGCGCGCCATGCGATGCCGAGTTGCGAATCGAGAGCGCTGCCGGCGCTCGCTGGTACGATTTTCATATCGAGCCGATCCGCGATGGATCTGGCGTTGTGATGGGCATCACGGGCGCCGCCGTCGATATTACCGAGCGGAAAGAGGGCGAGGCGCATCTGCGGCTGCTGATGCGGGAGCTCACGCATCGCTCCAAGAACCTGCTCGCTGTCATCCAGGCCATGGCGCGGCAGACTGCCAAGCATACCGGCAGCGTGCAGACGTTTTTGGAGCGTTTCAGCGCTCGGGTGCAGGCTTTGGCGCGCTCGCACGATATCCTCGTCCAGGAGAGCTGGCATGGCGCATCGCTGAAGGAACTCGCGCGCTCGCAACTCGCATATTATGTCGAGCGCGAACCCGATCAGGTCTCGATCGAAGGCCCCGATATCCGCCTGAAACCGGAAGCCGCGCAAAGTCTTGGCCTCGCGCTGCATGAACTCGCCTCCAACGCTGCGAAGTTCGGCGCCCTATCGCAAAAGGGAGGGCGCGTCGAAATCAGCTGGCAGCCGCTCGGGGATGCGGGGATCCTGCTGGTCTGGCGGGAGACCCAGGGGCCAAAGGTGAGCGCCCCCAAGCAACGCGGGTTTGGCAGCATGGTCATCGAGCATAATCTCGCGCGGGCGCTCGATGCCGATGTCGACCTCGATTTTGCCACGGAGGGCGTGACCTGCAGGGTCGCGGTTCCACAAAATCAGCTCGTGGCATCGGCCCGATAACGGAACGGGGCAGGCCGTAAGACGTTGTAAGCCGGGGCGAGGCAGCCTGACGCGGCTTCAGCCCATATCGGAGAATATGGATCATGCTGCGCAAGACAACTTGCGCTGTCGCTGGTGTCGCTCTCGCCTGTGCGACAGCTTTATCTTTATCGGTGGCCGCCCAATCCGAGGCGCTCACGAATCTCGATCTCCGCTGGCTCGATATGTCCAAGAAGGCGGACCGTCTCAGTGTCGCGGCTCCCGCGGACAAGAGTACGGTGATGTCGTTTGACCTGTCGTCGCAAAGCATGACCATCGTCACGCGCGTGCCTGCCGATCGGACAGTCGAGAGCGCTGTGCAGGCGCCCCGGCCGACCTCGGTTCGCACTATCCCGATGCACCCGGTGCGTGAAGTGCCGAACGGCCCCGAGGTAAAGAAAGAAAAGCTTCCGACGGGCTGCGAGCCGGCCTTCAGTCCCGTTACCAATCCGGATTTCGCGCATATCGGCGTGCGCTGCGATTCTTGATCGCGGCGGGCTGAACGCAGCAATCGAAACATTTCGACACGTCAGACATAAACAAAGGGGCCGGTTCTAAACCGGCCCCTTTTTCGTATTGATGATTTGCCGGCCTTAAATCCGGCCCATCAAAAGCAGCACCAGCACCACGACAAGCACCACGCCAACGATGCCGGACGGACCGTAACCCCAGCCGCGGCTATACCCCCAATTGGGAATCGCACCGATCAGAATGAGGATGAGGATAATAACCAGGATAGTGCCAAGCGTCATAGCCAGACTCCGCTGTTGATATCATGCGTGCGCGCGAACACGCGTCGGTCGATGCGCCGGCCTCGGGGGTGCTGTCGAGGCGCGTAAGACATCAGCGATCAAACGCCGCAGGTTCCATTCGGTTCCCGCGCGCGAAGCGGCACATCGCGTCGTTATGTTGGAACCGGATTTGCCGGGATACGTTCATTCCCACTGGCGATGCGAAAACGTATTGCGACGATCCGCCAATAAAACTCTGCAGGATATTCGCGAGTGCTTCACCGACGTCAGAGATCACCCCGAGCCAGTAACGATGGTCCATGCGCGCGGTAACTGTGCTGCCTGGAGTCAAAGGGTCTATCCGGCTGGACGACATTGCCGAGCCGCCGCTTTCGGACGGCGCGATTCTGGTTCGCTCACGCGCGCTCGGAATATGCGGCACCGATCATGAAATTCTGGACGGCCTTTACGGATCGGCGCCGGAGGGCGCGGAGCGGCTTGTGCTCGGTCATGAGTCATTCGGTGTCGTGCAGGAGGCGCCCCCCGGTAGCGGGTTCTCCGTCGGCGATCCAATCGTGGGGATCGTGCGCCGCCCCGATCCGCTGCCATGTCCGTCCTGCTCGGCAGGCGAATGGGACATGTGCCGCAATGGCGGCTTTACCGAACGCGGCATTAAGGAGCGGCACGGCTTCGGCTCGGAGCGATTTCGCATCGAGCCCGATTTCGCCGTCGCGGTCGACCGCGATCTCGGCCTGATCGGCGTGCTGATGGAGCCCGCCAGCATCGTCGCCAAGGCCTGGGACCATGTCGAGCGGGTGGGCCGCCGGTCGCAGGCATGGTCCGCCGGTACGCTCCTCGTCACCGGAGCGGGGCCGATCGGCTTGCTGGCGGCGCTGATGGGCCGGCAGCGCGACCTCGACGTTCATGTGCTCGACCGCAACACGGATGGTCCGAAGCCCGGGCTGATCCGCGATCTCGGCGGCACGCATCACGCGGGGCCGCAATCCCTGCGTGATTTACGGTTCGATATCGTGATGGAATGCACGGCCGCACCCGCAATGATCGTCGAGTCAATCGCGCGCTGCGCGCCATCCGGGATCGTTTGCCTGCTCGGGGTGTCCCCTTCGGGCGCCAAGACCGAGTTCGATATCGGCGGTTTCAACCGCAAGCTTGTCCTCGGCAACGAGGTTGTATTCGGCGCGGTCAATGCCAATCGTTCGCACTATGCGCAGGCCTCGTCCGCGCTGGCCGCCGCCGACCGCTCGTGGCTCGACCGCATCATCACACGGCGGGTGCCGCTGTCGCGCTGGCGCGAGGCATTCACGCCGCGCCCCGACGACATCAAGGTCGTGCTGGAATTCTCGTAAATGGCATCGCGGATCGAAGACTATGCAATGATCGGCGATTGCGAGACGGCGGCTCTCGTCGGGCTGGATGGATCGATCGACTGGCTGTGCTGGCCGCGCTTCGATTCCGACGCCTGTTTTGCAGCCTTGCTCGGCACACCCGAAAACGGTCGCTTCAAGATCGCACCGCTCGACGACGCCCGGGTGACGCGGCGTTACCGGGACAATACGCTGATCCTCGAAACGACATTCGAGACGTCAGGCGGCGCGGTAACCGTGATCGACTTCATGCCGGTCAAGACCGGGCTGGTCGACGCATCCGATCTCGTGCGCATCGTTCGTGGTGATCGCGGCAGCGTTAAAATGTGTGCGGATCTGAGGCTGCGCTTTGGATACGGCAGGACCATCCCCTGGATGGCGCGGATCGATGACGTGACCTTGCGCGCCATTGCGGGCCCGGACATGGTCCTGTTGCGATCGCCGGTGAGGCTGCATGGCGAAGGCTTCAAAACCGTGGGCGAGTTTACGATTTCCGCCGGCGACAGCGTCGCGTTCACGCTGGTGCACTCGCTCTCGCATCTTCCGCTGCCGGAGGTGGCCGATCCGGAACAGTCGCTGGCCGCGACCGAGCGCTTCTGGCGGAACTGGATTGCGCGTGCGCAGGGCGCAGGGCGTCATGCCGGCCTGGTCAACCGTTCGCTGATCACGCTCAAGGCGCTGACCTACAGCCCGACCGGCGGCATCGTCGCTGCGCCCACGACCTCGCTTCCGGAATTGATCGGTGGCGAACGCAACTGGGACTACCGCTTTTGCTGGCTGCGCGATGCGACGCTGACGCTGCTCGCACTGATGAATGCGGGATATTTCGAGGAGGCGGAGGCGTGGCGGAACTGGTTGCTGCGCGCCGTGGCCGGATCTCCGGACCAGATCCAGATCATGTATGGACTCGCGGGCGAGCGCAGGCTGTCGGAAACGGAATTGCCCTGGCTGCCGGGCTACCGAAAGTCACGGCCGGTCAGGATCGGCAACGGCGCCCACGATCAGCTGCAGATCGACGTCTACGGCGAGTTGTTCGATTCGCTGCATCAGGCGCGGGAAGGTGGGCTGCCGCAGCCGGAAACGGGCTGGAGCCTGCAGCTTGCGTTGCTCGAACATCTCGAGCGCGTGTGGCGCGAGCCTGACGAGGGGATCTGGGAAGTGCGCAGCCAGCGCCAGCACTTTACCCATTCCAAAGTCATGGCATGGGTCGCGTTCGACCGCGCCGTGCAGGACGCCGAGCGTCACGGTCTGCCGGGTCGGGTCGCGCACTGGCGCGATGTCTGCGATGAAATCCGCGCGGACGTGCTGGCGAACGGCTTCGACACGGAAATGAATTCTTTCGTGCGTTCCTATGGGACGCGAGAACTCGATGCGAGCCTGCTGCTGCTGGCCGAGGTCGGCTTCGTTGCGGCGAACGATCCGCGTTTCGTCGGGACGGTGCGGCAGGTCGAGGAGCGCCTGATGCGGGAGGGACTTGTCTACCGTTACGACACGCTCGCGTCGCATGACGGACTACCGCCGGGCGAGGGTGCGTTTCTTGCCTGCAGCTTCTGGCTGGCCGACGCCTATGTACTGATGGGACGGCGGTCGGACGCCGACGCCCTGTTCAGCCGGCTGACGTCGCTGTGCAACGATGTCGGACTGCTCAGCGAGCAATACGATCCAGTGGGACGGCAGCAGCTGGGCAACTTTCCCCAGGCCTTTTCCCATATCGGTCTGCTGAATACGGCCTTCAATCTGTCTTCGGTGGAAAAGCCTGCCGAACAGCGTGCCGAACGGGTGTCGGACGAGGCTGGGGCCTGAGCCAAACTCGGATTGAGCGGTGCTTAAACCCAGAGCAACATCAGCGCGAACAGCACGCTCACCATCGCGACACTGACGATCAGGACAATCAACACGGGACGGTCAAGGAAGCCCGCACGGGCCTCGACTGGCGTCAATACTTCTCTGTCACCCCTGTCTCGCCAGCGCCGCCAAATCATGAAGGTCCATCTCCTTTTGCTCGCCCGCGTGGGCATGCTGGACCTCAACGTTTGCGCCGCCAGACGGTTCCGGCGCCGATACCGCCCATTGCCGAACGGAACCGCTATGTTAGGTTCGCTGCCGCCGCCGTCCGGTTGAGCCCAAAGGAGATTGCATGAGCTCGTCCCTGATCATTCTTGTAGTGATTGCCGGCCTCGTCTTCTGGGGAATCACGATCTACAACGGACTGGTCGCGATGCGTCAGCGCGTGAGCCAGGCCTTCGCCGATGTCGATGTGCAGCTCAAGCAGCGCCACGATCTGATCCCCAACCTGGTCGAGACGGTGAAGGGCTATGCGACGCATGAGCGCGAGACGCTCGATGCGGTCGTCAAGGCGCGCAACGCGGCAATCGCCGCACAAGGTCCGGCCGCCCAGGCTGCGGCCGAGAATATGCTGACCGGTGCGCTGCGCCAGCTGTTTGCCTTGTCGGAGGCCTATCCGGACCTGAAGGCCAACACCAACTTCCAGCAATTGCAGACCGAAATCGCCGATATCGAGAACAAGATCGCGTCCGCCCGCCGCTTCTTCAACAATGCCGTGCAGGAATACAATACCGGGATCGAGAGCTTCCCGGCGGTGCTGGTGGCCGGATCGCTGGGATTTCACAAGCGCGAGTTCTTCGATCTCGGCGAGACGCGGCCGCAGCTTGAACAGGCTCCGCAGGTCAAGTTCTGAGCTCGGTCTCTGACATGCGGCGGCCATCAGTGCGGCGGATTTGACGTTCCTACCAGTGCTCGCGGCGAGTCCATCGTAGGAACGTCAAATCCAAAGCCGCACTGGAATCAAGATTTGCTAGTGTCCCTGTAGTTCCGACGCTTGTAAAAGTGCTTCCTATGAAGGGTACAAGCGTCGAAACTGGGACACTAGTTGCCGCCGCGGCGGGGCGTTGAAGCATGGCGGCCTACGGCCTCTATACGCATATCCGGAGCAATCGCCGCCGTTCGGTCGCGCTGCTGATCGGTCTGTTTCTTCTCGTCTATCTGATGACCTTCGCCGGCGCCCTGATCGCCGAGGCCTTTCTCGACGGGCGCGCCTCGTTCGACCAGATCGTGGCGCGCGCCTGGCGTGACCTGATCGGCTCCGCGCCTTTGGTGACAATCGGGACCGCGATATGGCTGCTGATCGCGTACCGTTTTCACCAGCGGATGATCGATGCGCTGACCGGTGGCCATGAGGTCACGCGCCGCGAGCAGCCACGGCTCTACAACCTGCTTGAAAATCTCTGCATCTCGCGCGGCATTCCGATGCCGAAGCTGAAGATCATGGACAGCGCCGCGCTCAACGCCTTCGCCACCGGCCTCAACCAGAAGCAATATTCGATCACGGTCACCAGCGGTCTCGTGGATCGCCTGACCGATGCCGAGCTCGAAGCCGTGCTCGCGCACGAATTGACCCATATCCGCAACGGCGACGTGCGCATGATGGTGGTCGCCGTCATCATGGCGGGGGTGATTTCGTTCGCCGCCGAGATCTTTTTCCGCATGATGTTCCGCGGCGGAATGCGCATGGGCGGCGGTTCTTCGTCGGGCGGCGGCGACCGAAAGGGCGGTGCGGGCGCCGCGATCCTGCTTGCAGTGGTGCTGATCGCGGTCGCCTGGTTTCTCTCGCTGGTGATCCGCTTCGCGTTGTCACGCTCGCGAGAATTCCTGGCCGATGCCGGAGCGGTCGAACTGACGAAGGACCCCGACGCCATGATCATGGCGTTGCGCAAGATCGAGAACCGCGGCGAACTCGACGGGGTCACTTCGGCGGTGATGGAAATGTGCGTCGACAATCCGCGCGCGGGATTCGCCGACATGTTTGCGACCCACCCCTCGATCGACAGCCGGGTCGATGCGCTGGTGCGGATGGCGGGCGGACACGATCCCGGGGCGCTTGCCGCGTTGCCAGAACCCGATCGCGTCGAGGCGGCGACGCAGGACGCCGCGAATGGTACGACCCTGCAGGAACCGCAACCGCAGGGACCGTGGAGCGAGCCGCAGCCTGCGCCGCAATCCGCGCAACGGGATGGGCCGTGGGGTCCGGTGCGCGGTTAGTGCTGTTTGCGTTAGCCGCCGGCCTACAGGCCGTATACGCCGGTGCGGGGATCGCGCCGCAAGGTCGGATGCTGCGATCGATCCGCCTGGCTTGTGGCCGGCGCGAGCCGCACGCCGTCGAGTTCTTCGTTGACGCGGCCATATTCCTGTTTGGCGAGACGTGCGATCGCAAGCCCCGCGACCAGACCCGCAGCCCACAGCACCAGTCGAGGAATGATCGGGATCATTGTTGTGCCCCCAATAGTCGCAAGTATCACAAACCGTAGCGGGCCCAGATGGCCCGCTGTTCCGCCGCAGACAGAATGTCTCCGGCAAGACCCTGAGCGCCGTCTGCAAAGCCCCCGGCGATCCGCGAACCGACGCCCGGAATTCGGCGGCCGAACCATCCACGCTCGGCGATCAGCGGGAGGTAGACATTCTCGCCGAACCGGGCCCGCATGAACGAGCGGACTTCGCCAAAGCCGTCGACCAGACCGAGTTGATGCGCCTGCTCGCCGGCCCAATATTCGCCAGAGAACAAGGCCGATTCTGGGCCGGTGAGCTTGCTGGCGCGGCGCTCCTTCACCAGCGCAATAAAGCCTTCGTGAATATCCTCTTGGATCGCCTTGATATGGGCGACGTCTTCAGGGTTTTCCGGCAGGAACGGGTCGAGGGTCATTTTCCGGTCGCCCGATGTATAGACCCGGCGCTCGATCCCGAGCTTCTGGATCGCCTTGTCGAGGCCGAAGGTTGCGCCGATCACGCCGATCGAACCGACGATCGAAAACGGATCGCAATAGATTTCGTCGCCCGCGCACGCGACCATGTAGCCGCCGGACGCACCGGCATCCTCGATGAAGACGATAACCGGAATCTTCTTTTCCTCGGCTAATTGCCGGATGCGGCGATAGATCAGATGCGATTGCACCGGCGATCCGCCGGGCGAGTTGATCAGCAGCGCGACCGCTTTGGCGCGTTTCGTTGAGAATGCGCGATCGAGCAGGCGCGCAACGCTCGCGAGCGTGACGCCCGGCCGCAATGGCGAGGAAAATCCAATCACGCCGGTCAACCGGACCACCGGCACGACGGGGGTGCCGCGCCGCATACGCGCGGGGATCAGCGATTCAAAAAACTTGCGGACCTGTTCGCCCGAAAACTCTGGCATCTGTGCTCAACTTTCCTTGAACGGCTTCTGTGGTTACCGGACATTAACGCAAACGCGGTGTGTATGCGGCCGGGGAAAACGGGCCGGTTGTCGCAGGATCGGCCCAGATCGTGGATGCGGGACACATGGCGATGAAAGTCTATATGCTGATCCTTCTGCTCGGCGCGATCGCGGCATTTGCTCACATGTCGACGCTTGGGACCCCGTCAAAGCCCGAACGTCTCGGCTAGATCGCTATCGAGCGGCGATACGCAAGGCCGCGCCCTGCCGCAAAATCGCTTCGGCGTCCGCGCTCGGTCGCAGGGTCGCGTCATTCAGGAACAGGGGCGGCAGCATGCGCATCGGCGCGTCTCCGCCTCTTACGGCCGACGCAATCACCCGGATGGCTGGGCGTTCCGGGGATGGATGGACCGGCAGCACCGATATCGTCCCGTAGCCCGCTTCGAGCGCCTGCAATACCGATGCGATGTCGTCGGCACGCCAGATCAGCGTGAGGCTTCCCCGGTCGCGCAGCGAGATGCGTGCGCTTTCGAGCCATCGTGGCAGCAATTCGGAACCGGCCGCATGCGCCAGCCGGCGGCCGGCGTCGGGTGACGCCTGATGGCGGTCGTCGTTGAAGGGCGGGTTCATGAAGATGTGATCGAGAAGTTCGCCGGTGGGCAGCGCGGTCACATCGCGCGCTACGACCTGGGCGCGATCGGTGAGTCCGTTGCGGGCGATGTTCTGCTCGGCGAGCGCGCAGAGCGCCGGATCGATCTCGAACAGCGTCGCGTCGATGTCCGGCACCCGCGCAAGCAAGGCGAGGCTGGCCGCGCCGACTCCGGCGCCGAATTCGGCCACCCGCTCGCCCGGCTGTGCGGGCACTGCCGCGGCAAGCAGAATGGCATCGTGGCCGAAGCGATGCCCGCGCCGAGGCTGAAACAGGCGGAGCCGGCCGTTCAGGATCGCATCGTCGGTGACGTCCATCGGGGTTCCGGTCTGCCCGGGCATGCAAGTCTCCAGCCCGGCAGCCTTGGCCGGCCCGTCATCGGGCTTGCGGCCGCAACTCCTTGCCGAGCCCGGCCTCGGTCAGCAGTGTGCGAGCCTCCCGTTCGGAATCGTCTCCGACCAGGATCCGGCGCGGCAGCATCCCGATCGACCCCTCCAGCACGCTCATATTCTGGTCGAGCACCATGTAGGGAATGTGCGCTCCGGTGAACAGCGCCTCGATCGCGCTGATCAGGACGGCATCGTTGGTACGGACGATTTCGCGCAAAGGGTGTTATCCTGTTGGTCCGGGCCCGGTCCCGCAGCCCGATCATGCCACGATCCCGGGTCGCATAGCCAAGGCCGCAAATGAATTGTGTTGCTTCCGCGAAGGAGCCAAATAGCGTATCGCGGCAAAGCGGCGCACTTGTCCGCCTAGCATAGCGTTTCTATTCTGGTCCTGTCTGTCCCGGGAGTGCCTTGTTTGGCTGTCGTCATCCCCTTCGAATCGCAGCCTTCGGCTTCGATCAACCGGCTGGTCGAGCTGGTCGCGCCCGATATGGAGCGGGTCAATACCGCCATTCTGGCCCGCACCGGCTCGCAAGTGACCATGATACCGGAGGTTGCGAACCACCTGATCAACTCGGGCGGCAAGCGGCTGCGGCCGATGCTGACGCTGGCGATGGCGCAGCTCTCAGGCTACGACGGCGAGGGCCATATCAAGCTCGCGGCGGCGGTCGAGTTCATGCACACCGCGACCTTGCTCCACGACGATGTGGTCGACGAAAGCGAGATGCGGCGGGGCAAGCTCGCGGCCCGCATGCTCTGGGGCAACGAGGCCAGCGTGCTGGTCGGCGATTTCCTGCTCGGGCAGGCATTCCGGATG
>CAZXJZ010000042.1:0-27705 GCA_964641065.1 uncultured Hyphomicrobiales bacterium
CGTCGGAATGATATTCCTGTTTACGCTCGGCGGCGTCACCGGCGTCGTGCTCGCGAATGCCGGCGTCGACCGCTCCATGCACGACACCTATTACGTGGTGGCGCACTTCCACTACGTGCTGTCGATGGGCGCGGTGTTCACGATCTTTGCCGGCTGGTACTACTGGTTCCCGAAATTCTTCGGCTACATGTACAGCGAAACCATCGGCAAGCTGCATTTCTGGGTGACCTTCATCGGCGTCAACATCCTGTTCTTCCCGCAGCACTTCCTCGGTCTCGCCGGCATGCCGCGCCGCATCGCCGATTATCCGGACGCCTATGCTGGCTGGAACTATGTGTCGTCGATCGGCTCCTACATCTCGGCGCTCGGCCTGCTGATTTTCTTTTACGGTCTGGTCACCGCGTTCATGCGCAAGGAGAAGGCGGCAGACAACCCGTGGGGTCCCGGTGCCACCACGCTGGAATGGACGCTGTCGTCGCCGCCGCCGTTCCATCAGTTCGAAGTCCTGCCGAAGATCAAGTGATCTTCGGCAGCTCCTGACCGAGTAAACGCTGACAATGTCGATGAAAGCCGATACCGCGCCCCTGCCCTCGCCGCTTCCTGCGGCAGAGGCGGGTGCGCATCCCGGACCGAGCCTAGCGACGCCGCGCGACTATTTCGAGCTTCTGAAGCCGCGCGTCATGTCCCTGGTCGTGTTCACGGCGCTCGTCGGCATGGTGGCCGCGCCTGGCCATATGAATCCGGTGATGGGCTTCACCGCGCTGCTGTTCATTGCCATCGGCGCGGGTGCCTCCGGCGCGCTGAATATGTGGTACGAGGCCGATCTCGACGCCAAGATGTCGCGAACCTCGAAGCGTCCGATCCCGCAGGGCATTATCCAGCGCGGCGAGGTGCTCGGCTTTGCGATGTTCCTGGCGGTCTTTTCTGTGCTGGCGATGGGATTGCTGATCAATATCCTGTCGGCCGCGCTGCTCGCTTTCACCATCGTCTTCTATGCCGCGATCTACTCGATGTGGCTGAAGCCTTCGACCCCGCAGAACATTGTGATCGGAGGCGCGGCCGGCGCCTTTCCGCCGGTGATCGGCTGGGCCGCGGCGACCGGCAGTATCGCGCTCGAACCGGTCGTGATGTTCCTCATCATTTTCGTCTGGACGCCGCCGCATTTCTGGGCCCTGGCGCTGCTGCGCGCCGACGAATATGCGCGTGCCGGCGTCCCAATGCTCCCGGTGGTCGCCGGCGACGCCGAGACCCGCCGCCAGATCGTTCTTTATTCCTGGCTGCTGGCCCCGGTCGGCGTGCTGCCATGGTTGCTCGGCTATTCCGGATTGCTCTATGGCGCAGTCGCGCTTGTAGGCGGCGCTCTGTTCGTCGCCGCTGCCGTGCGTCTGCGTAACGCCGCCGCAGGCGAAGCCACCGAACAGGCCGCGAAGGCCCTTTTCGGCTACTCGATCCTGTATCTCGTTCTGCTGTTTGCCGTGCTGCTTGTCGAGAAGAGCGCTGGCTGGTCGTTCGGGCAACTCGTATGGTGAGCGCCGTGACCGATCAGAACGACCAGGACGGCATCGTCCTTACGCCGGAGCAGAAGCGGGCTCGCCGCCAGCGTTCGGTCGCGCTCGCGGTACTGCTGGGTGTCCTTGTTGTCCTCTTCTATGTCGTGACGCTGACCAAGGGTCCCGGCATCCTGAACAGGCCGTTGTGACATGAACGCGCAGCCCCGCAGCCGTACGCCAGTTCGCGACGTCGTCGTTGCAGGAGCGTGCGGCGCGTTTGTTGCCTTGATGGTCGGCGCGGCCTATGCCGCGGTTCCGCTCTATGACTGGTTCTGCCGCGTGACCGGCTTCAATGGTACCACCCAGGTCGCGACCGGTGCGCCCGGACAGATGCTGGATCGCATGGTGACGGTGCGCTTCGATGCCAATATCGCTCCCGGCCTGCCGTGGAAATTCACCCCAGAGCGCAACGAAATCCAGGCGCGGCTCGGCGAAGTCGTAACCGTCGATTACACGGTCACCAACATGGTCGCGCGCGAGACCCACGGGGTCGCGGGCTACAACGTGACGCCGCTCAGTTGGGGCGCCTATTTCCACAAGATCAATTGCTTCTGCTTCACCGAGCAGACGATGAAGCCGGGCGAGACCCGTGACATGACGGTCGTGTTCTATGTCGACCCGGCGCTTGCGACTGACCCGGACGCGCAGGGTAACCTGAGCATGACACTGTCGTACACCTTTTACCCGCAGCGCACGCCGCAGCGGCCGGTTGCACAATCCGGCCCGGCGCCCGCGGGGCGCATCTAGAAGCTGATTTCCGATAGCGGGACACCGCCTCGGAGATCACGCTCAACGTTAAACGCTCGGCGCCCATCGCGCCGAACAGGACTGAGACGGAGACTGAAGAGATGGCTGGGGGTCATACCAAGCATCACGATTATCATCTCGTGAATCCGAGCCCGTGGCCGGTGATCGGGTCGACCTCCGCGTTCGTCATGGCGGTCGGCGCGATTTTCTGGATGCACAAGACGTTCGCGCTGGCGCCGCTGGTGTTCGCCGCCGGCCTGCTCGGCGTGCTCTACACCATGATCGGCTGGTGGCGCGACGTCATCAATGAAGCCGAGCACGGCGATCACACCCGCGTGGTTCAGCTTCACCACCGCTACGGCATGATCCTGTTCATCGCCTCCGAGGTGATGTTCTTCGTCGCCTGGTTCTGGGCTTATTTCAACGTCGCGCTGTTTCCGGGCGATGTGCAGCAATTTCTTCGCGCCGAATCGATCGGTGGGGTGTGGCCGCCGAAAAATATCGAGACCTTCGATCCCTGGCATTTGCCTCTGCTCAACACCCTGATCCTGCTCACCTCCGGCACCACGGTGACCTGGGCGCACCACGCGCTACTGGAAGGCGACCGGGAAGGCGTCAAGAAGGGACTCTGGCTGACGGTTATCCTGGGCGCGCTGTTCACCTGCGTACAGGCCTACGAATATGGCCACGCCGCCTTCTCTTTCTCGGGCAACATCTACGGCGCCACCTTCTACATGGCGACCGGCTTCCACGGCTTCCATGTGCTGATCGGCACGATCTTCCTGATCGTGTGCCTGGCACGCGTCTATGCCGGGCAGTTCACGCCCAAGCAGCATCTCGGCTTCGAATTCGCCGCCTGGTACTGGCATTTCGTCGACGTGGTGTGGATTTTCCTGTTCGCCTGCATCTATGTCTGGGGCGCGGGCCATCACTTCGCGGGAGTAGCCCCTTAAGCGGGGCACCCGGAAAAGGCGGCTTCGGCCGCCTTTTTCTTTGCCTCGGCCATGGTCGGGCTTGTCCCTGCCTTCCGCGTCTTACATTAGGGCATGAGACCAGACGTGGATCCCGGCAGGCTCACAGCCGGGCTAACCGGCAGCCTTTCCCGCGCCGGGACAGGAACAGCAATGACCGAACCCTCTGTCGTTACCGTTGCCCTCAGCTGCCGCTGTCCACGATGCGGCAAGGGCAAGTTGTTTCAGGGCTTCCTGGCGCTGCGCCCGCGCTGCGACTCCTGCGGCCTCGATTACGGCACCTTCGATTCCGGTGACGGTCCGGCGGTCTTCATCATTCTGGCGGCAGGCTTCGTCGTCGTTTTTGCTGCTCTCGCGGTTGAAGTCCTCTACCAGCCGCCATTCTGGCTGCACGCTGCTTTGTGGCTGCCGCTCATTCTCGCCACCACGCTGCTGCCTCTGCGTCCGATCAAGGCGCTGATGATCGCGCTTCAATATCGCCACAAGGCCGCCGAAGGCCGGCTGGAAATGCGAGAGCCCGGGGCTCGCGGACCAAAGCCGTGACCGCCGCGCTGCGTCCCTACTGGCAACGATTGATCGTTCCGGGCATCTTCACAGCGATCAGCCTCGCCATCCTGATCTCGCTCGGGATGTGGCAGCTTCAGCGCAAGGCGTGGAAGGAAGACCTGATCGCGACGCTCGACGCGCAGTTGGCGGCCGCGCCGGCCCCGCTGGCGCCGGCGTCGCAATGGGCCGGGATGACGCGGGACAATTCGGAATTTCGCCGGGTGACCCTGCGCGCGGACTTCTCCGCCGGTGCGAAGCCTGTCTATCTCTATACCGGCGCATCCGCCCTGCGCGCCGACGTGAAGCAGCCGGGATATTTCGTTTTCGTGCCCGCGAAGCTGCCGGATGGCGGCACGGTGGTCGTCAATCGCGGCTATGTACCGGTCGACCGCAAGACCGAGCCGGAAGCCGGTGCGATCGAGATCACCGGCTACGTCCGCTGGTCGGAAACACCGGGATTGTTTGTGGCTGAGCATGACGCTGCCGGTGACATCTGGTTCGTTCGCGATCCGGCGGCGATGGCGAAACTTCGGGGCTGGGGCGCAGTTGCGCCGTTTTACATCGATCAGGAAGCACCAGTTCCGCCGGGCGGTTACCCGAAGCCCGGACCGCTGACCGTCAGACTGAAGAACGACCACCTCGGCTATGCCATCACCTGGTTCGGTCTCGCCGCGTCACTTGTTGCGGTCTTCCTCGGCTGGGCAATCCGAGAACGGTATAATAAGGCCGCATGAATTATCGGATATCGGTATTATAAAACCATAATTGACGGCCAGCCTTCCTTGTAGAAGCGCCGCCGAAGCACTAGTCTAATGGCCGGCCCGGCGTTTCCAGAGTTCTGGAAATCTCCAGCAAATCAATATCTTAAGTACCGATCGCCTGTGGATAAGACCGCGCGCGGCGGGCTCGAGGACCGGCATTGCAATACGTTTCGACACGCGGCGAAGCCCCGGTGCTTGGCTTCATCGATGTGACGCTCGCGGGCCTTGCCCGCGACGGCGGGCTCTATGTGCCGCAATCCTGGCCGACGCTTTCGGACGACACAATCGCCGGCTTCGCCGGCAAGCCCTATGCCGAGGTTGCGGTCGAGGTGATCCGGCCGTTCGTCGGCGATCAGATCACGTCCCATCAGCTCTCGCGCATCGCCCGCGAGGCCTATGGCACCTTCCGGCACCCGGCCGTGGCGCCGCTGTCGCAGATCGATGCCAATACCTTCCTGCTCGAGCTGTTTCACGGGCCGACCCTCGCCTTCAAGGATCTGGCGATGCAGTTCCTGGCGCGGCTGATGGATCACGCGCTGGAACAGCGCGGCGAACGTGTCACCATCGCCGTCGCCACCTCCGGCGACACCGGCGGCGCCGCTGTCGAGGCGTTTCGCGGGCGCAACCGGATCGACCTTGTGGTGCTGTTCCCCGAAGGCCGCGTGTCCGACGTGCAGCGCCGGATGATGACGACCGCCGACGACGCCAATATCCATGCGGTTTCGGTCCAGGGCAATTTCGACGATTGTCAGGCACTGGTGAAGGGCATGTTCAATCACCACGCCTTCGCCGATCGGGTGCGGCTGGCCGGCGTCAACTCGATCAACTGGGCGCGGATCGTGGCGCAGGCGGTGTATTACTTCACCGCCGCGGTCGCGCTCGGCGCCCCGCGTCGCAAGGTCGCCTTCACCGTGCCGACCGGCAATTTCGGCGATATTTTCGCAGGCCACGTCGCCCGCAGCATGGGCCTGCCGATCGACAGGCTGGTGATCGCGACCAACGTCAACGACATCCTGGTGCGTACCCTGACAACCGGCGCCTACGAGCCGCGCGGGGTGGTCGCGACCTCGTCGCCCTCGATGGACATTCAGGTCTCCTCCAATTTCGAGCGGCTGCTGTTCGAAGCTTACCGGCGCGACGGCGCGGCGATCCGCTCCCTGATGAACAGCTTCGCGCAGTCGAAACGCTTCGAGATCGCGGACGGACCTCTGGCCGAGATCCGTGCTGGCTTCGCCGCCGGGCGCGCCGACGAGGAAGAGGTCGCCGCCACCATGCGCTCGGCCTTGCGGGAGAGCGGCCATTTCGTCGATCCACACACTGCCGTCGGCATCGCAGTCGCCGAGAAAGAGCCGCACGATCCGGCATTGCCGATGGTGGTGCTGTCCACGGCGCATGCGGCAAAATTCCCGGATGCGGTCGAGGCCGCCTGCGGCGCGCGTCCGCCCTTGCCGGAGTGGCTGTCCGGCCTGAACGAGCGGCGTGAGCACATGACGGTGCTGCCGAACGACCAGAAAGAAATCGAAACGTTTGTTCTTGCGGCCTCACGGGCCGCGCGTGAAGGAGCTGCCGCATGAGCGTCGAAGTCACCCGTTTGCCATCCGGACTGACCGTCGTGACGGATGCGATGCCGCATCTCGAAACCGCTTCGCTCGGCGTGTGGGTCGGCGCCGGCAGCCGTGACGAACTGGGCGACGAGCACGGCATCTCGCATCTGCTCGAGCATATGGCCTTCAAGGG
Source organism: uncultured Hyphomicrobiales bacterium (assembly GCA_964641065.1). Taxonomy (GTDB): domain Bacteria; phylum Pseudomonadota; class Alphaproteobacteria; order Rhizobiales; family Xanthobacteraceae; genus Pseudorhodoplanes. Next base: position 6,313 of record CAZXJZ010000042.1, read on the forward strand.
CACCAAGCTGCGCACCGCGCGCCAGATCGCCGAGCAGATCGAAGCCGTCGGCGGCGATCTCAACGCTGCAACCTCGATCGAAACCACGACCTATTATGCCCGCGTGCTGAAGGCCGACGTGCCGCTAGCGCTCGACGTGCTGTCCGACATCCTGTCGAGCCCGGCCTTCGATCCGGAGGAATTATCGCGCGAGCAGAATGTCATCATTCAGGAAATCGGCGCGGCAGAGGATACTCCGGACGATATCGTGTTCGACCATCTGCAGCGCTGCGCGTTTCCGGATCAAGCGATCGGACGCCCTATTCTCGGCACCCGCGAGAGCGTCCGCTCCATCAACGCCAACCGGCTGCGCCATTATCTCGCGCGCAACTACAGCGGACCCGACATGGTCGTCGCCGCCTCCGGCTCGGTCGATCACGGCATGATCGTTGACGAGGCGCAGCGGCTGTTCGGCGGCTTCGGCGGCGCGGACCGCCACACCCGAGAACCCGCGCGCTTCGTCGGGGGCACCTATATCGAACGCCAGGATCTCGAACAGGCCCATCTCGCGCTGGCGATGGAAGGATTGCCGCAGCGTCATCCGCAATTGTTCGCGCTGCAGGTGTTCGCCAACATCCTGGGCGGCGGCATGTCCTCGCGGCTGTTCCAGGAGGTGCGGGAAATCCGCGGCCTTTGCTATTCGATTTCCAGCTTCCACATGGCCTATTCCGACACCGGTTTCTTCGGAATCTATGCCGGCACCGACGACAATGATGCGCCGGAACTGGTGCAGGTGGTGATCGATCAGCTCGAACGCGCCGTGACCTCGATCACCGAGGAAGAACTTCATCGCGCCAAGGCCCAGATGAAGGCGAGCCTGTTGATGGCGCTGGAAAGTTCGGGCGCCCGGGCCGAGCAGATCGCGCGCCAGATGATGGTCTATGGCCGCCCGTTGCCGTTGCCCGAAATCGTTGCCAAAATCGAGGCGGTGACGGTCGAGAGCACGCAGGCCGCCGGACTTGCGCTCCTCGCTCGCAGCCGGCTCGCCATTGCCGGACTCGGGCCGGGCCGCGGCGTCGAGCGTGCCGCGGAGATCGTGGAGAATTTCGCCCGCGCTGCGGCGTAGCGCGGGGTTGGGGGGACACAGACCGTTTCGCCGTTCATCCCGGGGACAGCGGCAATCGAGCATAATCATTCCTGGGACCCTGCCTCCGCGGGGACGAGCGGTGCAAGAGGCGCCGCGGAAACCATGGCCTTCTTCCGATCCATTCAGCTGAGCGAAACCCATCCGATCGTACAGGGCGACGGGGTCTATCTGCGCGCACCGCAGATGGCCGATTTCAATGCCTGGGCATCGCTCCGGGAGAGAAGCCGCGACTTCCTGGTCCCGTGGGAGCCGACGTGGCCGGATGACGATCTCACCCGATCCTCTTTCCGGCGCAGGCTGCGGCGCTACGCCGAAGACACGCGCTGCGATCAGGCCTATGCGTTTCTGCTCTTCCGCAGGGACGACAACGCGCTGCTTGGCGGCATCACCCTGACCAATGTCAGGCGGGGCGTGGCCCAGTCCGGCAGCATGGGCTACTGGGTCGGTGCTCCCTTCGCGGCTCAGGGCTACATGCGGCGCGGCGTTTCGGCCCTGGTTCCGTTTGCCTTCGACGTGCTTCGCCTGCACCGGGTCGAAGCCGCCTGCATTCCGACCAACCAGCCCTCGATCCGGCTGCTGGAGGGCTCCGGTTTCACGCGCGAAGGCTATGCCCGCGAGTATCTCTGCATCAACGGATTGTGGCAGGACCACCTGCTCTATGCGCGGCTGCGCAGCGATTAACCAACGCGGCCGATGGCGGCCGGATCATGCCTTGGGCTGGCCATCGTTCCCGGGCTATAACGTCCCGGGGATTTTGGGTTCCGTCCGCCTGCGGACAGGCCAGAACAGCCGGGCTACAGATTTATGCGTCGGGGACCAGGCAGCAACGACCGCCAGATTATCAGCCTCGTGTCACTTGCCACGTTGACGCTGGCGCTCGCCGCTTGCTCGTCATCGGGCGGCGGCGACGGGACGTCCTTTGGGGAGCGCTTCAGCCAAGCCCTGACGAGCGGCACCCCTACCGCACCTGCTCCCGCCGCGACCACGGGAGCCACCACCAATCTCGATACTTGCCCGAACGTGGATATCCGTCGGGGCGCCGGCACCATCGCGATCAACACGAATTCGCGCGATCCATCGGCGATGCAGCTGCGCTATCAGATCTCGGTCGGACAGACGGCGCGCGAATGCGCCAATGTCGCCGGCAACCTCCAGATCAAGGTCGGTATGCAGGGGCGGGTCGTGCTCGGTCCCGCGGGGACGCCGGGGGCGATCGAGGTCCCCATCCGCTACGCGCTGGTGGAAGAGGGTCCACAGGCAAAGACCGTGTATTCCAAGCTCTACCGCGTGCCGGTGAGCGTCGGCGAAGGCCAGAACAGCGTGGCCTTCACCCATATCGAGGAAGCGATGTCGGTGCCGATGCCGTCACCGGCTGTCTTCGACCGCTATGTCATCTATGTCGGCTTCGATCCGCTCGGCTCGGCGCAGGAGCGGCAACCCGCGAAGAAGAAACGACCGGCGAAGACGGGCTCCTAGTGGAGCGGGTCCGCCGAAAATGCGACGCGGACGTTAGAAGCGGGACACCAGACCTCTGCCCGCGAAAGCGACGACAGCATCAAAACCCACGCAACTGAGTGACGGTTGCCTTGAGCGCGCGCATATCGGCAATCACCGCTTTTGCGCCGGCCTGCTCGAGCTTGCCCGGCAGATCCTCGCCGACATGGCTTCCGCCGACGAAACCGATCGCCGTCATCCCGGCGGCGACAGCCGCGCTCACACCGGCCGGAGAATCCTCCACCACGATGCAGTCCTTCGGCTGAATGCCCGTCTGGCTCGCCACATGCAAAAACAAATCCGGCGCTGGCTTGCCGTTGGCAACATCGTTGGCCGAAAACAGGTTTCCGCCGAAAAACCGCGTCAGCTCGGTCGCATCGAGGCTGATCTTTACCCGGTCGAGGCCGGATGAGGACGCGACGCATTTCGGACCACGCAACCAGCTCAACGCATGGGCGACATGGGGGATCGTGCGGACGTCCTGGCTCAGCCGGACCAGCGTCGCGGCCGAAAGGACAGATGCGAATTTGGGCGGCAGCTGCACCCCGGCCGCCTTCTCAACTTCGACAATCATGTCCGCCGGGCGCCGTCCGGTGAAATATCGCGCCACCATCTCCTGCGTCATATTGATCCCGGCGCGCTGAAACGCCTCCGCCGCGACAGTGGTCGCGATCGCCTCGGAATCCACCAGGACACCATTGCAGTCGAAGATGATCATGAAAGGATGACCAGCGGAGACAGGGATAGTACTCCCTTCGGAGCGAATCGGGCACCCAGATTACGGAAGCATTGCAAGGCTCGGGCCCACCTGCCCATCGCCGAACACATTGTTGCGCACAGGAATCGCGTTATTCCCACGCGCCCATGGCTATTCTGAGACTCGTATTTCCGGAACGTTGAACAGGCGACCGAAGCGGCCGTCAATTCAGCTTCTTTTTGACGTCGTCGATGCCGCGCGCGACCAATTGATCGGCCAGCGCCCCTTTGGCAGCCAGCGTCATCACCTTTTCAGCGGCGGTGGCCGCCACATCGGCGGCGATGCTGCGCACATCGGCCAGTGCCTGAGACTCGGCCTGGGCGATCTTGGATTCCGCCATCTTGGTGCGGCGCGCGACGAATTCCTCGAGCTTGGCGTGCGCCTCGGCGGCGAGCCGCTCGGCATCGGCCTTGGCCCCCTCGATGATCGCAGCCGCCTCTTGCTCGGCATTGGCGGTCTTCCGCTTGTACTCGGCAAGCAGCGCCGCAGCCTCCTGCTTCAGGCGGGAGGCATCTTCGAGTTCTGCCTTGATGCGCGCTGCGCGCCCATCCAGAGTCGACAAGATCGTCTTGTGGGCGCCGGCATAGACGACGACCAGGCCAAACATCACGAAAGCCGCGGCGACCCAAAACTCCGCTGTCATCAGCATCGGCGTGCTCTCTTCCTAGCGCTTCAGCGTTTGATCGACCGCATCGGATACCGACTTGCTGTCCGGTTTGCTGCCGAGCAAGCGCTCGACGATCGCGCCCGCGGCGTCGGTAGCGATCGCACGAACATTGCCCATCGCCGCCGTTTTGGTCTGGGCGATGGTCGCCTCGGCCGATTGCAGCCGGGCATTCAGATCGGCCTCGACCGTTTTGCGGCGCTGATCGGCTTCGGCCATCAGCTTGTCGCGGGTCTGACCGGCCAATGACTGCGCATTAGCGCGGGCATCGGCCAGCGTCTTCTCATAGCCCGAGATCGCCGCGTCGGTCTCGTCCTTGAGCTTTTGCGCGGCAGCCAGATCGCCAGCGATCCGGTCGGCCCTCGCAGCCACGATCTCGCCGACGCGCGGCAGCGCGACACGCGACATCAGCACATACAGAAGCACAAAGGCGAGCGCGAACCAGAGCAACTGGGATGCGAATGTCTCCGAATTGAACGGCGGAAACGGAGGTTTCGCGCCGCCCGGAGCCTGTGTGGTCGCTAGCGTGATCATCTGATTATCCGGACGGCCCGCGCCGTGGCGCGGGCCTGCTTAAGCCATATCAGACTGCGAACAGCAGCAGCAGCGCAATCAGCAGCGAGAAGATGCCGAGCGCTTCGGTCACAGCGAAGCCGAAAATCAGGTTGCCGAACTGGCCCTGAGCGGCCGACGGATTGCGCAGCGCCGAACCCAGAAAGTTCGCGAAGATGTTGCCGACGCCGACGCCGGCGAGGCCCATGCCCAGACAGGCAATGCCGGCGCCAATATATTTCGCTGCAACGGGATCCATGAACTTTCTCCTTTGGATGGATGAGTGTTTTTCGGGATGGGTGATTGGCTGGCAGGCCTAGTGGCCCGGATGAATGGCGTCGTTGATATAGATGCAGGTCAGGATGGTGAAGACGTAGGCCTGCAGGAACGCGACCAGGAATTCGAGTGCGGTGAGCGCGACCGTCATGCCGAGCGGCAGAACCGCGCCAAGCCAGCCGAGAATGCCGAGACCGGCCAGCATCGGGACGAAGCTGGCAAAGACCTTCAGCGTGATGTGGCCGGCGAACACGTTCGCGAACAGACGCACCGAGTGTGACAGCGGCCGCGACAGGAACGAGATCACCTCGATCAGGACGATCAGCGGCATGATGTAGATCGGGATGCCGCTTGGCACGAACAGCTTCAGGAATTTCGCGCCGTTCTTGTAGAAGCCATAGACCAGCACCGTCAGGAACACGATCATCGCCAGCGCCACCGTGACGATGATGTGGCTGGTGACCGTGAAGGTGCCGGGAATCATGCCGAGCATGTTCGCGAACAGGATGAAGGTGAAGAGCGTGAAGACCAGCGGGAAGAACTTCATGCCCTCCTTGCCGGCCGAACTTCGCAACATGTCCGCGACGAATTCATAGGTCAGTTCGGCGACCGACTGCATCCGTCCCGGAACCACGGCGCGGCTGGCGGTCGCGCCGATCATCAGCGCGGAAACGCCGGCGACCGCAAGCAGCATGAACAGCGCGGAATTGGTGAAAGCGATTTCCTGCCCGCCGATCTGACCAAGGGTGGCGAACTTCTTGATTTCAAACTGTGAGATCGGGTCGGCCATGGCATCCAGTCATCAGTTCAAGCGAAACCGGTCAGGCTTCACGGTTTGTCGGCATTGCCACCGGGGAGCTTGCTCGGAGCAACCACCCCGGCTGCGCGCATCACGTTGAGCACGCCCGCCACGAAGCCGAGCAGCAGAAACACGATCAGTCCTAGGGGCGAAAGCCCGGTCAGCCAATCGAATCCCCAGCCGATAATCGCTCCCACGATTACACCCGCGACCAATTCCGTGGAGAGGCGAAACCCCTTCGCCATCGCCTGCGGATCGGACACGTATTTTCCGGAGTCGTTTTCGGCCGGCTTCGGTTGCCCGGCTTTGCCGAGCTTCGCGCCAAGTCCTTCAAGCCTCGCGGAGAGAGCGGATTCTTCGGAGTTTCGGTCCGCCGATCCCTTGTCCTTGTCGCGCGCGCCGCCAGCCATGCTTTCGACACTCGCGTCGGGAAGACAATCGAACGCCCTGATACCCCTCAAAATCGCGCGGACCATACTGAGACGACCCTGTCGAGTCAAGAAACGCTGTGCACTGCGCAATGGATCAAAATCCAAGCGATTCCATTGGCTTATATGGCTGACGGAATGGCCCCTGCGGGCTTCTGCCCGCGACTTTCGACGGAGCCATCCGCGATGCTAGAACAAAACGATCCGCGACCGGAGAATCCAGCCATGTTCCGCCTCCTTGCCGTGCCGTTGGCCCTCCTCCTGTCCAGCCTGCCGTTGACCGCATCGGCGCAGACTGGCGCGCCCGACACCGAGAATGGCCGCTATTCCTTCAGCCGCGTGGATGACGGGCATCTGCGGCTCGACCAGCGCACCGGCCAGGTTTCGATCTGCACCCGCCGCGATATCGGCTGGTCCTGTCACCCGGTCCCGGACGAGCGGGCGGCGCTGGAGGAGGAGATTGCGCGTCTGCAGCGCGACAATGCGACGCTGAAGAAAGAAATGCTGGCACGGGGCATCACGCCACCCAGTGGCTCGACGGCGCCGGCACCCTCCCCGACCGATAAGCCGGCCCTGAAGCTGCCAAGCGATGCGGAGCTCGACCGCGCCATGGCCGCGATGGAACGGATCTGGAAGCGGCTGGTCGATATGGTCCAGCGCTGGCAGCGCGAGATGACCCCGATTTGAGGGGCCGCTGCCGGACGATTTTGCCGTCAAAACGGGACCGAGCGCGTGGGCCTGTCCGCCATCACAACCGTCACCCCTGACGTCATTGCCACCGCCGAACTCAGCGTCGGCACCCCGGGCGAAGGCTTTCTCGATATCACAGCCGATATTCGGCACTTCATCGCCAAAGCCCGCGCGCGGGACGGCACGGCGATGCTATTCCTGCGCCACACCTCGGCCTCGCTGACGATCCAGGAAAATGCCGACCCGGACGTGCTGCGCGATCTGGTGTCGGCCCTGCGCCATCTGGCGCCGCGCGATTTCGGCTGGATTCACGACAGCGAGGGCCCCGATGACATGCCGGCTCATGTCCGCACCATGCTGACCGGCGTTTCGCTGCAGATTCCGGTGCTCGGCGGAGAGCTGCAGCTTGGAACCTGGCAGGGCGTTTATCTGGTGGAGCACCGTGCGAGACCTCATCGCCGGCAAATCGTGCTGCAGTTTGCCGGCAGCCGCGTTGACTAATCCCAAGGCAAATCTCTCGACTCCGGCGAAAATGTTGTAAACTCGTCACATGCCGCGCCGTGGGGTGCGGTAGAGCGCGGCCTTTGGGCGCGAGAGGATAGACTCGAGAGTGACCGACACCACGCTCTACCGGCTGGTCATTGCCGATGACCATCCGCTGTTCCGCGGGGCCTTGCGCGAGGCCGTAAGCGGCATGTTTGCGCGTGTCGAATTCTCCGAAGCCGGATCCTTTGACGAGGTGTCGAAGCTTCTGGATGCCGGCGCCGATGTCGACCTGATCCTGCTCGATCTGTCGATGCCGGGCGTGCGCGGATTTTCCGGGCTGATGTATCTGCGCGCGCAATATCCCGGCGTTCCGGTCGTGGTGGTCTCCGGTAATGACGACCCTGCGGTGATTCGACGCTGCATGGATTTCGGCGCGTCCGGCTTCATTCCGAAGACCCTCGACACCGACGGCATGCGCGCTGCGATTTCGACGGTGCTCAAGGGCGGGATATGGACCCCGCCGGATGTCGATCTCGAGGCTGGCAACGACGCCGAAACCGCGGCCTTGCTGTCACGGCTGGCGACGCTGACGCCGCAGCAGGTTAGGGTGCTGATGATGCTGTCGGAGGGCCTGCTCAACAAGCAGATCGCCTACGAGCTATCGGTCTCGGAGGCGACCGTGAAGGCGCATGTCTCCGCGATCTTGCAGAAGCTCGGGGTCGAAAGCCGGACCCAGGCCGTGATCGCCGCCTCCCGCATCGAGCTTGGCCAATGGCCGCCGGCGCTGGTGGAGCAATAAACCTTATTCCCGCGGCAAGTCCGGGCAGGGCCGGCGGGCGATTTCCCAGGCTTCGGCTCGCGACACGCCAACCATTCCAAGCAGGTTGACCACCGCCTCGTCGATCTTTCCGGCGGCGAGTTTCCCGTCGCAGACCGCGAGACTGAATCCCACGATCGCATGGGTCGCCTGACGCCACGCCATTTCCGGATCTTCAACCTGATAACGCCCTGCCGCTACCGCGTTGCGGAGATCGCGGATCGCATACGGGCCCATCACGCGATACATCGCGTCGGCGATCACTTCGGAACGGCGGAGCAGCCAGCTCCAGCGACGGTCGGTTGTCGCGGCCTTCATGACGTTGCGGATACCGAAGGCATAGACCTGTCCGGGATCGTCGAAGGTGTCGGTGACGGCTTCGATGCGTCGGGCGAGACGATCCATCACCTCCTCCATGACCCGCATGGCCAGGTCATCCTTGGAGGCGAAGTAATTATAGACGGTCCCGGCGCCGACATCGGCCAGATCCGCGATCTCCGACATGGTGGCGGCGTCGATGCCCTTCTCCGCCATCACCGAATGCGCGGCCTCGACCAGCGCCTGCAGGTTGCGACGCTTGCGACGCGCATTTCGCGTTTCCGATCCCTGAGCCTGCGCCATGGTGCGGTTCATCTGTGAGCGCTGTTCATATCAGAGCCGGCGTGAAGCGTCGCCACGGCGCTGGCAGAAATATGATTGACATTCATTTATGGCTATAGTTCATTTTTGTGGATGCCCCGGTCAACAGGGGCACCGAGGAACGCACCAACGACCGCAAGACGGTCGAGCCATGAAGGAGGGCGCCGTGGCGCAACACTTTCCCAGACAGCCGGAAGCCAAGCGCGCGATGCTGCTCGATGCCGTGGCGGACATCGGTCCGATCCTCAGCGCGTCGGGCGCACGCAGCGAAGAACAGAACTCGCTTGCACCGGAAGCGGTGTCCGCGTTGCGCGACGCCGGAATGTTCAAACTCAAGCTCGCATCCGACATGGGCGGCGCAGAAGCCGATCCGCTGACGGAAATGCTGGTGCTGGAAGAACTCGCCTATCACGACCTGACAAGCGGCTGGTGCACCATGGTTGGCGCGACTGCGATTGCGTCACTCGGGACGTTCCTGCCGCAATCGGGCCTCGACAAGGTTTTCAAGAACGGCGACGTGCCGACCGCGTCGATATCGTTCTTTCCTGCAGGCCAGGCCACCCGCAAGGATAGCGGTGGTTATCGCGTCAGCGGACGCTGGCGCTTCAACAGCGGCATCCGTCATGCCGAATGGGTGCTGGGCGGCACGGTGGTGACGAACAGCGACAACGGCAATGGCGGACCCATCGTCATGTTTTCCGCCTTTCCGGCGGCCGACGTGACGCTCCACGACAATTGGGGTGGGGTGACCGGATTGCGCGGCACCGGCTCGGTCGATTTTTCCGTGCAGGATTATGATCTCCCGGAGGATCAGACCTTCGTGTGGGACCTGATGCATCCGCAGCCGCTGCGCGGCGGACCGTCCTATCGCTTGCCACCCTTCAGCTACGTCGCCAAGGAGCACGGCAGCGTGGCGCTGGGCGGCGCGCGGCGTGCGCTCGATGAACTGGTAAAGATCGCCACCACGACACGGGGGACATTCCGGTCGTCCAAACTCGACGAACGACAAGTCGTGCATCGCTTCATCGGTGAAGCCGATCTAAAATTACGGGCCGCACGCGCGCTCATGCACGAACGATACGATCAGCTGTGGCGGAAGGTGAATGCCGGAGGCGAGCCCGACGGTCCTGATATCGCCGACGTACGGGCAATCTGCGTTTACGCCACCGACGTCGCAATCGAGGTTGCGACCATGGCCTATCACTTCGCGGGCAATACCGGTCTGCATCATCCGCATGTGATCGGACGGCTGCTGCGCGACATCAACACCGCCGGCATCCATCAGGTGATGAGCGATACTGCGTATGAAAATCACGGCAAGTATCGGCTTGGCCTGCCGGCCGATCCGCTGGCCTGAGGGTCAGCCTACTCCGCAGCAGTCGCGTGCTGGATCCGCCATTGCGCGAGCAGCGCGCGCAATGCCGCCGGTTTCACCGGCTTGTTGACGATCGGCACATCGCGTGCCCTCGCCTCGTCGCGCACCGGCGGCGTGCGGTCGGCGGTAATCAAAATCGCCGGCAAGTCCGCACCGAAGCGCTTGCGCAGTTCGACGATCGCGTCGATCCCGTTGCCGTTATCGAGGTGGTAGTCGACAAGAAGACCGCTCAGGATCGGCTTCACCGCCTCGATGGCCGCGATCGCGGACGGCAAATCCGATGCCTTCAGCACCTGACAACCCCATCCGCCCAGCAGCGCTTCCATGCCGTCGAGGATCTGCGGATCGTTATCGATGCATAAAACCGCCATGCCCGCCAGTTGTGCGGGATCGGCCCGCACCGGGCTGCGACGCGGGCTGCCCGCGCTGACCGCTGCGGCCACCGGGACCTCCACCGAAAACACCGAACCGCGCTCGGGCTCCGATTTCACACGCACCGGGTGCTCCAGCACGCGGCTGATGCGCTCCACGATCGAGAGCCCAAGCCCGAGCCCGCGCGCAACCTTCGCGCCCTCCTTCAGGCGATGGAATTCACGAAAGATCGCACGCATCTGCGACGCGGGAATCCCGAGGCCGGAATCGTGCACTTCAACCCGCAACGCCCCGTTCTGCCTCCGGCATCCGACCAGGACGCGGCCCCTGGGCGTGTATTTGATCGCATTCGAGATCAGGTTCTGCAGCAGCCGGCGCAACAGGCGGCGATCGGAGCGTACCGTCGCGCCGGCGAGCACGAAAGTGAGGTCGAGGCCGCGCTCGCGCGCCATCGGTGCGAATTCGACTTCGAGCTGACGCATCACCTCGTCGATCCGGAACGAGCTGTGTTCCGGCTTCATCGCGCCGGTGTCGAGCCGCGAGATATCCAGCAAGGCGCCGAAAATTTCCTCCACTGCATCGAGCGAGGCATCGATATTGCCGACCAGCTTGCCGTCTTCGCCAAGACCTTGCCCTTGGCCCTGCCGCTCCACCAGCGACGTGACATAGAGCCTCGCCGCATTGAGCGGCTGCAGGATGTCGTGGCTTGCGGCGGCGAGGAAGCGCGTCTTCGAGATATTCGCCTCTTCGGCATCGGCCTTGGCGCGCACCAGTTCCGCGTTCAGCCGCGTCAGCTCGGTGGTGCGCTCGCGCACCCGCTGCTCAAGGGCCTCGGCCGCCTCGACGCTTGGCGTCACATCGGTGAAGGTCGTGACGATGCCGCCGCCGGGCATCTGGTTGGCGCGCACCTCCAGCACCAGCCCGCGCGCGGCGAAGCGCTCGATAAACGGCTCCGATCCCGCCGCATAGCGCTGCATCCGCTCGGCGACCTGCGCCTCGATGTCGCCTGTTCCGAACACCCCCCGCTCGGCATGCAATCGCAGGATCTCGTCCAGCCGCGTGCCGATCCCGATCATGTCGCGCGGCAGATCGAGGATTTCGCCGAAGGTCCGGTTCCAGCAGATGAGTTGCAGGTCGTTGTCGAACACGGCGATGCCTTCGCTGACGTGCTCAAGCGCGGTCTGCAGGATTTCCCGGTTATAGTGAATCGCGGCATTGGCATCGTCGAGCAGCTTCAGCGCAGCGCGTGTCGACACCGTGCGCTTGCGCAGCAGCAGCGACAGCACCAGCCGCGACGATGCCGCACCGATCGCAGATGAAAGCAGATGCTCGGCATGCTGCAGCAGCTGGAAATCGGCCGAACTCCCGGGCGACAGATCGATGCGCTTGGCGGCGGCAAAACTCTCGAATGACGAGCGGGTGCGCTCCTGGCCGATATAGCGGGCCACCGCGGTGGTGAGTTCGTCCACCGTAACGGCCGAGCGCCACAGCCGAAAGCTCGGCGCGGGCGCCGCATCCGGCACGAACAGATCGGCCTGCACGCGCTCGATCGCCTCAGGCGCACGGCTGAGTGAAAAACCGATATAGGCAATGATGTTGAGCGCCAGGCTCCAGAACACGCCATGCGCCAGTTGCGGCAGATCGAGTCCGAAAAGGGCGGTCGGCCGCAGGAACCAGATGCCGAACGGCCCATCGGCGAGAACCGAGGCACTGACCAGCCCGCTGCCTGCGGCGCTCGGCAACAGCAAGGTGTAAATCCACGCGAGGATACCGACCGTAAGGCCGGCAATCGCGCCGCGCGCTGTCCCCTGCCGCCAAAACAGGCCGCCGAAGAAAGCCGGCGCAAGCTGCGCCACGGCGGCGAAAGACAGAAGCCCGATCGCCGCGAGCTGGGCGTCACCGACGGCGCGATAATAAAGATAGGCGAGCACCAGGATCAGGAAGATCGCAATCCTGCGGATCCGCAGCAGCAATTCGCCGACATCGCCACGACCGGTGATGAGCTGCGAGCGCCGCTTCAGGAAGAAGGGCACCACCAGATCGTTCGACACCATGATCGCGAGTGCGACCGATTCAACGATCACCATCGCGGTCGCTGCCGACAGGCCGCCGATGAAAGCCGCGATCGTAAAGAACGATGCGTTGGCGGAGAGCGGCAGCGCCAGCACGAACATGTCGCTATCGACCTGGCCCGGCTGGAAGGTAAGCAGGCCGGCGAGTGCAATCGGCACCACGAACAGATTGATCAGCACGAGATAGAGCGGGAACAGCCAGCGCGCTCGCTTGATCTCGGCTTCCGAATGGTTCTCCACCACCGTTACATGGAATTGCCGCGGCAGCAGAATGATCGCCACCGTCGACAGCAGTGTCATAGCGATCACGGTCGAGAAACTCGGCGCCGTGGTCAGCACCGCGGCGGTGTCGGGCCGCGACAGCGCGCGCGAGAACAGATCGCCCGGGCCGTCGAACATCCAGTAGGTGACGAACAACCCGACCGCGAGAAACGCCGCCAGCTTGACGATGGATTCGGTCGCGATCGCCAGCATCAGGCCGTCCTGATGTTCGGTCGCATCGATATGCCGGGTACCGAACAGGATCGCGAAAGCCGCCATCGCCAGCGCCACCAGAAGCGCGGTGTCGCCAAGCGCGCTCGGCGTGAAGCCTGGCGCCACATGTACGAATACGGTCCCGAACATCGCTGACACGGCTTTCAGCTGCAGCGCGATATACGGGATCGTTCCGACGATCGCGATCAGCGCCACAAGCGCAGCGACCGACTGGCGCTTGCCGTAGCGCGCGGCGATGAAGTCGGCGATCGACGTGATGTTCTGGCTCTTGGCGAGCCGCACGATCCGCAGCACGAGCGGCGTGCACAATCCGATCATCAGGATCGGACCGACATAGATGGTCAGGAAGTCGAAGCCCGACTTTGAGGCAAGCCCGACCGACCCGAAGAAGGTCCATGAGGTGCAATAGATCGCGAGACAAAGCGGATAGATCAGAAGCCGCGAGCGGTCCCCGCGCGCGAGCGTTCGCAACCGGTCGCCATAGCTCGCAACAACGAACAGGAGGCCGATATAGGCGAGCGCAATCGCGATAACGACCCAGCCTTGCAGCATCATGGTCTTCGCCCGTCTTCGGGCCGCTCCAGCATCTCCGGCCGACAAAACATCACAATTTCCGGTTCATGGCTACCGCCGGCCCGCCCTCCCCGCTTTGCCTGGCCCCGCGCGAGGCCCTATCGTTAACGGGTCGATGGAGAGGAGCCACGCATGAAGAAAATGCTGACCGAGTTTCGCGAGTTCGCCGTCAAGGGAAATGTGGTCGATCTCGCGATCGGCGTGATCATCGGCGCGGCATTCGGCCGGATCGTCGAGTCGCTGGTCGGGGACATGATCATGCCAATTTTCGGCGCCCTCGGCGGACTCGATTTTTCGAACTATTTCCTCGCGCTGTCGAAGGACGTGACAGCCACCAATCTGGCCGACGCCAAAAAGCAGGGCGCGGTGATTGCCTGGGGACATTTCCTCACCGTCGCAATCAATTTCGCGATCGTCGCGGGGGCGCTTTTCCTGGTGGTGAAAGGGATCAACATTCTGCGTCGCCAGCAAGCCGCGGCACCGGAGAAGGTCGAACCGCCAAAGCAGGAGAAGCTGTTGGAAGAAATCCGCGACCTGTTGGCCAAAAAAACCTGACTCAAGCAAAGTTCCGCTGACGGGCGAGTTGATACCCGCGCGCAACACCCTTGGACAGCGGTGCCGGCACAACCCTCGACGGCGGATTTACGCTGTTTCCGAGCGGTAAAATTCTCTAGCCTCCCTCGGGAATTTCTGGGGGAATGGCTATGGTCCGTATTGTATTTGCGGCCGCACTTCTTGCGGCATCGATGATGTCCTTCACGCCGTCGGCGCATGCAACGCTCTCGCTCGACGATGTCCTGGCACGGCTCGATACGCTGGAAAAAGAGAATGCCACCCTGCGCAAGCGGGTGCAGAAGCTCGAGGCCACCGGACGCGAGCGGCCGGTTGTCGCCTCACTCCCGGCATCTGCGCCCCGTGCAGCGTCGGCCGCGCCCCGCGTCGCGTCCCCCGCGGGCACAGCGCTTTCGCCGGCGGCCAGTCAGGCCTATGCCTCAGCCCCGGTCTTCGAGCAGCCGCGCAGTTGGACCGGGTTTTATCTCGGTGCCTCGGGCGGCATGCGACGCGAGGACCACACCTGGACGACAAACTCCTTCGGGGGCATCTTCTCGGCCATCCCGAACAGTCAGGACTTCAACGATACCACGGCGAGGTTCGGTGGATTTGTTGGATACAATTTCCAGATCGGTCCCAAACTCGTGGCAGGCATCGAGGGTGACTTCGCCTGGGGCAAGACATCGACCGGAACCAGCCATGGGATCCCCGGCACGGGTGGCTTGCCGATCCCGATCATGTTGAATGACACGAGTTCCTTCGAGACCAATTGGGATGCAAGCCTCCGCGCGCGCATCGGAGCGCTCATCACCCCGGATACGCTCGTGTATCTCACCGGCGGCGCGGCCTGGCAGCGGGTCAAGGCGCAAGCGACCTGCGACGCGAGCTTCTCGCCCGTGTGCATCACCAGGAGCCTTGCCGAGACAACGAGCGATACCCTGACCGGCTGGACATTTGGCGGCGGCATCGAATCCGTGCTGGCGGGCGCCTGGACCGGCCGCATCGAATACCGCTACGCGCAATACGGAGATTTCAATCACCTGTTCATGCCGCAGCCCGGCTGCCTGTGCGACGGCAATCTCGACACCAGCATCAGCCTCGCGACCCATACTTTCATCGCGGGTCTGGCCTATAAGTTCGGGGGATATTGACGCGGGAGGCGGAAAGGCGTCACCACGATGCGGTGACAACCGCGCCCGACCATTCTGCCGATCCGGCCGCCCTGATCGCAGCCTTGCGCGCCCCCGCGCGCGAGGCGCCGGTCAGCGGTATCGTCGAGATCATGAAATACGGCCGGGCGCGCGGCGGCGTCATGGGCCTGTGGGCTGGCGAAGGCGATACGCCCACGCCGACCTTCATTGTCGAGGCGGCGAACCGCGCGCTGGCCGCCGGCGAGACCTTCTATACATGGCAGCGCGGGCTCCCCGATCTGCGCGAGGCGCTGGCGCGCTACCACACGCGGCTTTATGGCCGCACGTTCTCGGCCGAGGAATTCTTCATCACCGGCTCCGGCATGCAGGCGATCCAGATCACGCTGGCCATGACCGCGACCGCCGGCAGCGAAGTCATCATCCCGACGCCGGCCTGGCCGAACGCAGCCGGCGCCACCGGTCTTGTCGGCGCGCATCCCGTCGAACTGCCGATGACGTTCGGCAATGCCGGCTGGGCGCTGGACATCGAGCAGATGTCAGCCGCAGTCACCGACCGCACGCGCGTGATCGTGATGGTCACGCCATCCAATCCGACCGGCTGGACCGCATCACATGACGATCTGCGCGCCGTGCTCGCGCTGGCACGGCAGCGCGGCCTCTGGATTGTCGCCGACGAAACCTATGCGCGCTTCTGGTACGGCGAGGGCAATCGCGCGCCGTCCTTTCTCGACATCATGGCGCCAGACGATCGCATCCTGTTCGTCAACACATTTTCGAAGAACTGGTGCATGACCGGCTGGCGGATGGGCTGGATCATGGCGCATCCGTCGCTCGGCCAGGTGGTCGAGAACATGATCCAATATTCGACCTCGGGCGTCGCTCAATTCATGCAGCGCGCTGGCGTGGTGGCACTGGACCGCGGCGAGGAATTCGTCGCGCAACAGGTCGCACGCGCCCGCGCCAGCCGCGACATTGCCTGCGACATTCTGGACAGGACCGGCCGCTGCCGGTTCACGCCGCCGCAAGGCGCTTTTTATCTGTTCTTCGCGGTGGATGGCGAGCCCGACAGCGAAAAGCTGGCGCGCCGGCTGGTCGACGAAGCGCAGGTCGGCCTGGCGCCCGGCACCGCCTTCGGCGATGGCGGCAAACATTTCCTGCGGCTTTGCTTTGCGCGCGAGCCGAAGCAAATCCGGGACGCATGCGAGCGGATCGCGCGGGTATTGTAGGTCTCGCGCCCCGGACGCGGAGCAGCACAAGCGAAGCGCAGTGATGCTCCGCAGAGCCGGGGCCCATTCTTTACCTTGCAACGTGGGTCCAGGTTCTGCAGCGCACCGTTTTACGCTGCGCTGCGCCCGGGACACGAGACTGTCCTAAGCCGCCGCCTTCTCGGCGCCGCTTGCAAACCGTCCGTAAAACGTCTCGCCCTTCGCCGCGAGATCGCGCAGCAGCGCGTTCGGTGCAAAGCGCGCACCGCACTTCTTTTCCAGCGCCTCACATAATGAAACGAAGTTTTTCACGCCCATGAAATCGATATAGGAGAGCGTGCCACCGGTGAACGGCGCAAAGCCGAATCCGAGGATGGAGCCGACATCCGCTTCGCGCACGTCGGTCAGCACACCCTCCTCGAAGCAGCGCGCCGTTTCCAGCGCCTGAATGACCAGCATCCTCTGCTTCAGCTCCTCGACATCGATGGTGTCGGGATCGAGCGTGGTCTGCTGCAAATCGGCAAGGCCCGGCCACAAAGTCTTCTGGCCCTTCTCGGGATAATCGTAGAAGCCCTTGCCGTTTTTGCGGCCGAGGCGGCCATGCTTTTCGACCATCGCTTGCAGCAAGGCCTTCTGGCGCGGATCGATAGCATCGCTGCCGAGATCGATTTCGGTCGCCTTCAGGATCTTCCAGGCCAGATCGACCGCGACTTCATCGTTCAATGACAAAGGCCCGACCGGCATGCCGGCAATGCGCCCGAGATTCTCGATCATCGCCGCGGGCACGCCTTCCATCAGCATCAGATGCCCTTCGCGGATATAGGTGCCGACCACCCGCGAGGTGTAGAAGCCGCGCGAATCGTTGACCACGATCGGCGTCTTCCTGATCGCGCGCACGAAATCCAGCGCCATTGCCAGCGCCTCGTCGCCGGTCTGCTTGCCCATGATGATCTCGACCAGCATCATGCGCTCCACCGGCGAGAAGAAATGAATGCCGATGAATTTCGTGGGATCCTTCGCGCTTTCCGCCAACGAGGAAATCGGCAACGTCGAGGTGTTGGAGCCGAACACCACGTCCGGCACGATGGCCTGCGCTTTCGCAATCGCCTCGGTCTTCACCTTGCGATCCTCGAACACCGCCTCTATCACCAGGTCACAGCCCTTCAGCATGGCGTAATCGGGTGTCGCGGTGATCCGCTCCAGCAGGGCATCGCGTGCGGCGGCATTGCCGCGCCCGCGGTTGATCTGCTCGGTCATCAGCTTGTGCGACAGCGCCTTGCCCTTGTCGGCGGATTCCTGGTCGCGGTCGATCAGCACCACCTCGAGCCCCGCCTGCGCGCTGACATACGCGATGCCGGCGCCCATGAAGCCCGCACCGATGATGCCGACCTTCTTCAGCTTCGTCGCCGGAACATTGGCCGGACGCCGCGCGCCCTTGTTCAACTCGCCCATCGACACGAACAACGTGCGGATCATCGCTGCGGCTTCCTTCGAGCGCAGGATATGCGCGAAGTAGCGCGACTCGACGGTCAGCGCCTGATCGAACGGCAATTGCAGGCCGTCGAACACCACCTGCATGATCGCGCGCGCCGCCGGATAATTATCGTAGGTCTGTTTGCGATAGAGCGCGCTGGCTGGAGAGAACACCATCATCCCGGCCTTCGACCACACCAGACCGCCGGGATTTTTGAAGCCCTTCACGTCCCAGGGTGCGACCGGCTTGCCGCCAGCCTTGATCCAGTCCTTGGCCGCGGTCATCAGATCGGCCGCAGGCACCACATTGTCGATCAGCTTCATGCCCTTGGCACGCGCGACCTTGAGCTGCTCGCCCTTGGCCAAAAATTGTAGCGCATCGGCCGGCAGCATCATGCGCGAGATACGGGTGGTGCCGCCCGCACCGGGAAACAGGCCGATCTTGATTTCAGGCAAGCCAACGCGAGCCTTGTCGTTGTCGGCCGCCACGCGATGGTGACAGGCGAGGCACAATTCGAGCCCGCCGCCCAGGGCCGTGCCGTTGATCGCTGCGACCCACGGCTTGCCGCAGGTCTCGATCCGCCGGTAGAGCTGCGACAATTTGCGGCTTTGTTCGAACAGCATCCTCGCCGCCGCTTCCTCGCCCTGCGACCTGACCATCTGTTCGAACGTCGCCGACATGGTCTTCAGCAGCGCCAGATCGGCGCCGGCGCAGAAGGTGTCCTTGCCCGAGGTGATGACGACACCCTTAACCGTGTCGTCGGCGGTCGTTTTTTCCACGATGGCGGACAGTTCCTCGATAACCGCCATGTCGATGACATTCATCGCGCGGCCGGGAGCATCCCACATGACAGTCGCGATGCCGTCGGCATCGGTATCGAGTTTGAAAGTTCCATCACTCATGGCCGGGTTCCATCTTGTTCCGGTGCAGTGGATTAACAGGTTCGCAATCGGCTCCGCATAGCGTCGACGCGAAGTCGAAATCTCCAGGTGATTCATGAAGCATCGTCAGACCTGCAGCGGATGCCGCGACGATCTGCCGCTCGGGTTTTCGTTCGAGATGGCATTTCAGCCGATCGTAGATGTCGCATCCCAACGGATCTGGGGTCACGAAGCGCTCGTGCGCGGGCTGAACGGAGAGTCCGCGGCCAGCGTGCTTGCCAACGTCACCGAAGAAAGCCGCTACCGCTTCGACCAGGCCTGCCGCGTCAAGGCGATCGAGGCGGCGGGCCGCCTGTTCGAGGACGAGGAACTGCGGTTGTCGATCAACTTCATGCCCAACGCCGTCTACGAGCCAGCCGCCTGCATCCGCACCTCGCTCGAGGCCGCGCGCCGCGTCGGCTTTCCGACCGAGCGCATCATGTTCGAATTCACCGAGGACGAGCGCGTGCACGATGCCGGACATATCGAGCGCATCATCGCCGAATACCGGCGGCTTGGCTTCATCACCGCACTTGACGATTTCGGTGCGGGTTATGCCGGCCTCAAGCTTCTCGCCGAATATCAGCCGAACCTGATCAAGATCGACATGGCGCTGCTGCGCGGCGTCGATGACAGCCCGGCGAAACAGGCCATCGTCGCGGGAATAGCCGGCATCGCGCGCGCCCTCGACATCACGGTGATCGCCGAAGGCGTGGAGACCGAACAAGAGCTCGCCGTCCTGCGGGCCACAGGCATCCGTTTGTTTCAGGGCTACCTGTTCGCGCGTCCCTCGTTTCAGGCGCTGTCTCCCGTTCCGATGCTCACAACCGCCAACACACGCGTTGCCGGCGTCGCCTGACCGCGGCTGCGGTCCCACTCGCTTTCACCCGATCGCCTCAACCTGCACCGCCTGCAAGCAGACGGACGCTCACCCGATCGCATCGCCATTCTTGCGCATGAAGCGCACCCCGCTCTCGCTCTTCTCGCCCATCATGTCGACATCGGAGTAATGAAACGTATCGGTCGGCGCGCGGGTGCCGATTTCGAGATAGACCACATCGCCTTTCGACTTGTTGACGAGGCAATGACCGTTCGGCACGCCGGCCTTGAAGCCCGCGCAATCGCCCGCCCGCAGGATGGTTTCCTCACCGTCCTCGCACAAAGTCGCCTCGCCTTCGACGATATAGACGAACTCGTCCTCGGTCTCGTGCCAGTGCCGGAGCGCCGACGCCGCGCCGGGCTTGAGCCTTGTCAGGTTCACGCCGAATTGGGTGAGGCCAGCTTCATTGCCGAGTACGGTCTTGATCCGGCCTTCCGTAAAGCCAGCGTATTCCGCAGGATAAATCGTGGTGGTCCGCACCGCGCATTTCGACAGATCGATCTTCGGCATTGGCGCCGCCTCACACGCGCTCGATGATGGTCGCGGTGCCCATGCCGGCGCCGATGCAGAGCGTGATCAGCGCCGTGGACTTGCCGCGCCGCTCCAGTTCGTCGAGCACCGTTCCGAGGATCATCGCGCCGGTCGCGCCGAGCGGATGCCCCATCGCAATGGCGCCGCCATTCACGTTGATCTTGTCATGCGGAATGTCGAGCGCCTGCATGTAGCGCAGCACCACCGAGGCGAAGGCTTCGTTCAACTCCCACAGATCGATATCGGCGGTCGACATGCCGGCCTTCTTCAAGACTTTCTGTGTCACCGGAATCGGGCCGGTCAGCATGATGCCGGGCTCGGAACCGATATTGGCGAAGGCCTTGATGCGCGCCCGCGGTTTCAGCCCCGCCGCCTTGCCGGCCTCCTTGTTGCCGATCAGCACCGCCGCGGCGCCGTCGACGATGCCGGACGAATTGCCGGCATGGTGCACGTGGTTGACCTCTTCGACTTCGGGATAGCGTTGCGTCGCTACCGCATCGAAGCCGCCGAGCTGGCCGATTTCGACGAAGGCCGGCTTCAGCGAGGCCAGCGACTGCATAGTCGTGCCCGGCCGCATATGCTCGTCGCGATCGAGAAGCGTGATCCCGTTGACGTCCTTGATCGGAAGGATCGAGTTTTTGAACCGACCGTCGGCCCAGGCTTCCGCCGCGCGCTTCTGGCTCTCCACCGCATAGGCATCGACGTCGTCGCGCGAGAAGCCGTATTTCGTCGCGATCAGGTCGGCCGAGATGCCCTGCGGCATGAAATAGGTCGGGATCGCGGCCATCGGATCCATGAACCAGGCGCCGCCCGACGCGCCGATACCGACGCGGCTCATCGATTCCACGCCACCGCCGATCGTCATGTCGTGCTGGCCGCTCATCACCTCGGCCGCGGCGAAGTTCACCGCATCGAGCCCCGATGCGCAGAAGCGGTTGATCTGGATGCCCGGCACATGATCGCCAAAGCCGGCCAGCAGCGCGGAGATGCGCGCCACGTCGCCGCCCGCCTCCCCGATCGGATCGACGCAGCCCATCACCACATCGTCGACCAGTTCCGGATCGA
>CAZXJZ010000043.1:0-16724 GCA_964641065.1 uncultured Hyphomicrobiales bacterium
CGATCATATGCCAGCGATAGCGGAAGGGCTGGGATCGGATTACCCCAGCTGACGCAGGCCGCGCCGATCACACGCACGTCGCAGTCGGGATTGCTGCTCGCTGTCCACCCTTCGGTGCCGGCGAACACGGTGCAGGAATTCATCGCCTATGCTGCGAAAAATCCCGGCAAGGCGACGTTCGGTACCGGCGGCGCGCCCATGCAGATCATCGGCGAGATGATGGCCAAGCGCGGCAACGTGCAGATGCAGCACATTCCCTATAAGGGCGCAGCGCCGGCCATCAACGATGCGGTCGGCGGGCATATCAATGCCGTGATCATGCAGATCGCGTCGATCACGCCGTTCATCCAGAGCAAGACGTTGCGGCCGCTCGCCGTGACCACCGCGCAGCCGGTCAAGACCTTCCCGGATGTGCCGACGCTGGCCAGCACGTTCCCCGGCATCGAAGGCGTCAACTGGTACGGATTCTTCGCGCCGGCCGGCACGCCGAAGCCCGTCATCGACAAGCTGAATACAGCCATCGTCGCCGCGCTGAAGGATCCCGCCGTGGTCCAGAAGCTCACCGGCTCCGGCGAAGAGGTGATTGCCGGCACGCCGGAGGAGCTTGCCGAGACGGTACGTCGCGATCACGCCCGCTGGGCCGACTTTCTGAAGCAGCTTCCCGATCTGAAATTGCAGTGATGCGGCTGCGGACAGGCCTTTGCCATGCTTGAAGCAGTGCTCCCCGACGGCGCCAGGCTTGCCTACGACGTTTACGATTTCACCGATCCGTGGCGCGACGCCGAGCCGCTGATCTTCGTCCACGGCTTCAGCAAGAGCCGCAAATTCTGGTACGAATGGCTGCCGGAATTCGCGCGCGATTACCGGGTCTATAATCTCGACATGCGCGGGCACGGCGACTCCAGCGCCGTTGCGCCCGACTTCAAGATGTCGCTCGCACCGTTTGCGCGCGACATCGTCGACTTCATGGACGCGCTCAACATCGACACTGCGCATTTCATCATGGCAGAGTTCGCGTCCGCCATCGCGATCGAACTCGCGGCCGATTACCCCGATCGCGTCCGCAGCGTCACCATGCCGGGCTTCGGCTATAACTGGCGCGCCGGCACCGTCAGTGCCAAGGCATGGGCCGATCTTCTGCGCGAGAAGGGCACGGCGGCCTGGGCTCAGGAAACCAACACACACCGTCTTCCGGCCGACGCCGATCCGGGCCTGCGTGCCTGGTATATCGCGCAGCAATCGCGGATGCCGGTCGACCTGATGATCAAACTGTTCGACTATGCGATCGATCTCGATCAGACCGAACGCTTGCAGCATTTCAAGGCGCCGGCGCTGATCATGAGCGGCACCAACGCACAACAGGCGACGGCCGACAGCACGCGCCGGGCGGTGGAGCTGATGCCGAATTGCAAGGCCGTGCTGATGGAGGGCATGCCGTTCAACGTCATGACCGCCTGTCCGCAGGCCTGCATCGCCGCGACGAAGGATTTTCTGAGATCGCTGCGCGCGGTTTGAGCGGCGGCTGACCCCAGCCGCATGTATATACATGGATTGACATGTTGTGGGCGTCTGCTATCGTGCGACCTACAACCAATCGCGTCTGCAGCTTCAAATGTCCCGCACCCGCGTATTCAAATCCGGAAACAGCCAGGCGGTCCGCATTCCCGCGGAGATCGCCTACGACAATACGGACATCGAACTCGAAATCTCGCGGATGGGCGACGTCATCACCATCATGCCCGCTCGCGAAAGCTTGCGCGATGTGGTGGCGGCGCTCCGCGAAATGCCGAAGCCGCCGGCCGTCGAGAAGCGCGATCCGATCGACGTGCCGCTGCGCAGACACGACTGACGGCGCGTTAACCGGTGCCGTTCCTGATCGACACGAATATCGCCATTCACGCGCGCGACGGCACTGAGACGGTGCTCGACAAGCTTGCCGAGCATGACGGCGAAATCCTGCTGTCGTCGTTGAGCCTGGCCGAATTGCAGCGCGGCGTATTCAAGGACGCGCGATTCACAGCAATCCGGCAAACGCGGCTTGAGCTTTTGTTGCGCGGCATTCCCGTCATCCCGTTCGACGCCTCCGCAGCGCTCGCCTATGGCCGCATTATCGCGCAATGCGGCTGGGCGAAGGGCCGCGACTTCGACCGCATGATCGCGGCGCACGCGATCTCCAGCGGATCGGTTCTGGTGACCGACAACGAAACGGACTTTCGCGACATTCCAGGGTTGACGATGCAGAACTGGAAGGTGGGAAGATAAAAGCCCGCATGAGCGCAACGAAACCGGGGCAATCACCCGCTCTTGCTACGCTCACACGACCTTGCCTCCTCACAACTTGAACAACGCCTCCGCATTCTTGCCGGAGATTTTCTTCGCCTGATCCGGCGGCAGCGCGTTGACCCGCGCAAGGCAGCCGATCATGTCACCGATATTGTGCGGATAGTCCGAGCCGTAGAGCACGCGATCGGGCGAGCCCGCCACCGAGATGCAAAGCTCCAGCGCGCGCGGATCGTACACCACGGTGTCGTACCAGATGCGCTGCAGATAGGATGACGGCTTGTCCTTGATCACCTCGGCGCAGCCGGGGATCATTTCCCAGCAGCGGTCGAGCCGGCCCGAGAGATAGGGCAGCGTTGCGCCGCCATGCGAGGCGATCAGCTTGATGTTCGGATAGGTGTCGAGGAAGCCGGAATAGATCATGCGCGCGAAGGCGAGCGTGGTGTCGCACATGAACCCGATCGGCGGGATCATGTTGAACTGATCCATGTTCTGCTCGCGCACGCCTTGCGGCGCGCCGGGATGCACCAGCACCGGCAGCCCGAGCCTGTCGATTTCCGACCATATTGGCGCGAACTTCGGATTGGTGAGGTCCTCGCCATCGATATTGGCAATCACCATCACGCCGACCGCACCATTCTTGACGCAGCGCGCCAGCTCGGACTTGGCATCGTCGGCATATTGGAACGGCAGCGACGCGAACCAGCGGATGCGGTCGGGCTTGGCGCGCTGCTGCTCGGCCATCGAATCGTTGACGATCTGCGCCGCCTTCAGCGCGACCTCGCGCCCACCCCAATAGGCGTTCGGACAGGTCAACGAGACGATCGCGACATCGACCTTGGCCTCGTCCATTTTCTTGATGCGCAGCTCGTAATCCCACATGCCGGGAAACAGCGTCATGAACGGCGCATCGTAAAGGTGCACCGCGTCCTGGCCGGCGCGGGTCTTTTTCAGTGTGTATTTGCCGGTGCCGTTGGCGCGCAGAAGCTCAAGATAGTCGAGCGTGAGCATGTGGGTGTGAACGTCAATTACTGGCATGCGATGTCCTTTGGAATTTCCTCAGTGCTTTTCTTGCGCGACAATTGTAAAGCCTCGAAGCCGCGACGATCACGCCTACGAATTGCCGCTTTGTTCACTTGATTGAAGGCGGGGAAGATATGGGGTTCTATGGCTATCGCATTTGATCTGGTCGGCCAACAATGGCAGCGGAAGATTATTGTCGTCGCGGCGGCGACAGTCGGAGTGGCTGTCCTGATATCCATGCGGTCGGCGTCGCCTGAAGGCGATTATTGGCACGAGGCGATCGAGCGTATCGGCATCTTCCTCATCCTGGTGGGCATCGTCGGCCGCACCTGGTGCGCGATGTATATCGGCGGCAGCAAGCTCAACCGGCTGGTTACCGAGGGGCCCTATTCGCTGACGCGTAATCCGCTCTACGTCTTTTCGGCGATTGCCGCCTTCGGCCTTGGCGCTCAACTCGGCAGCATCGTTTTCGCGCTGATCTGCGCCGTCGCGACTCTGATGATCTTCGCCCTCGTCATCAGCCACGAGGAGCGGGCGCTGGCGGAGCGCTTTCCCGTGGAGTTTGCCCGCTACAAGGCCCGGGTGCCGCGCCTGCTCCCGGATTTCCGCGGATGGCAGGATGTCGAAACCCTTCTGGTCCGGCCGGCGCTGGTTCGCCGGACCTTCTGGGACGCCTCCTTGTTTCTGCTGGCCGCTCCTGGCCTCAAGGCGCTCGAAGCGCTGCGGGACGCCGCTCTGTTTCCGGCACTTTTTCAGCTTTACTGACGGTCTGACAGCCCCATTTCCTTGACTCCGCGGGCTGATCCCCCCATAAACCCGTCCAACGGCGGGCCCCTCTGGGGCCCTTTTCGTGCTGTTTCAGCACGTGCCGGACACCCAGATTTAGACTGAAAGAAGCCGGTCCGGCCTGTCCGAGCCCGGGAACCGAACACGAGGGAAAAACGATGTTCGCAGTCATCAAGACCGGCGGCCTGCAATATTCGGTCGCCGAAGACCAGGTGGTCCGTATTGGCCGCATCGAAGGCGAGCCGGGCCAGATTGTCCAGATCGGCGATGTGCTGATGCTGGGCGGAGACAAGCCGGAATTGGGCGGCCCGACGGTTTCGGGTGCCTCGGTTGCGGTCGAGATCGTGGAACAGAGCCGCGGCCCGAAGGTGATCGCCTTCAAGAAGCGTCGCCGCAAGAATTCCCGGCGCAAGCGCGGCCATCGGCAGGACTATACCGTTGTGCGGGTCTCCGAGATCCTCACCGGCGGCGCCAAGCCGACCAAGGGCCCGAAGCCGAAGCCGGAACGCAAGGCTCCTCCGGCCAAGAAGCCGGCTGACGACGCCGAAGCGGCGTAGCATTGTCCCCGCGCAGGCGGGGACCCGTAACCGCGCTGCTGGTTATGGCTTCCGGTCCCTGGCGTCGCCTCGGCCGGAATGAAGACGACAAATGAGATGATTCCGTCACGGAATCGGGTTATGAGACTTTCGAACGAAGGATTTTGAGCCATGGCTCACAAAAAAGCAGGCGGATCATCCCGAAACGGCCGCGACTCCAAGGGTCGCCGGCTCGGCCTGAAGCTGTTCGGCGGCCAGATCGCCATTCCGGGCAATATCATCGCGCGTCAGCGCGGCACCGTGTGGCATCCGGGTGCCAATGTCGGCATCGGCAAGGACCATACGCTGTTCGCCCTCACCGAAGGCCGCGTTGCGTTCACGGCGAAAGCCAACGGCCGCACGCTGATTTCCGTCGTACCGATGACGGAAGCAGCGGCAGAGTAAACGGCGCATCTCTCGATCGAGGTCCGCCGGTTCACAGTCGAACCCGGGGGACCGCAAAGGGCTCCAAGTTTGAGGG
This sequence comes from uncultured Hyphomicrobiales bacterium, assembly GCA_964641065.1. Taxonomy (GTDB): domain Bacteria; phylum Pseudomonadota; class Alphaproteobacteria; order Rhizobiales; family Xanthobacteraceae; genus Pseudorhodoplanes. The sequence continues at coordinate 5,146 of CAZXJZ010000043.1, forward strand.
GGAGACGGGTGAACCGGCTCCCCCTCAAACTTTTTGGAAAGGAGCCTGACCATGACCTGCCTGGACCTCGAAACCCGAACCTATCGGGAAGGCTGTATCCCCGTCCTCGAGACCGAGCGGCTGATGTTGCGCGCGCCGAAACTCGAGGACGCTAAGCCCGTAGCCGCGCTCGCCAACGACAGGCGTATTGCCGAAAACACGCGACGGATCCCGCATCCCTATACGCTCGCCGATGCGGAGGATTTCATCGCCACCGCCAACACGCCACAAGGCCCGCACGCGCGGAGCCTGACCTTTCTGATCGCAACCCATCGCGGCCTGCCGGTCGGCGCCTGCGGCATTGCAACGCACGACGAAGCCGCGCCGGAGATCGGCTATTGGCTAGGGGTCAAGCATTGGGGCCAGGGTTATGCCACCGAAGCTGTGCGCGCCGTCATCGACTTCGCCTTCACCGAACTCGCGCATGACAGCCTCTGCGCCGGCGCCCGCGTGACCAACCCGGCATCGCGCCGCGTTCTGGAAAAATGCGGGTTCCAGTGGACCGGCGTCGGGCTCTGCCGCATCCACGCGCTCAATTCCTCGGCGCCCATCGACCGCTTTCGGCTGGATCGCGGATTGTGGACCGCGCTCCGCCGCTGGAGCGACGTCAAGCGGGTCTCCTGACACCGCGCCGTCATGCCGGATCGGGAGCCCCGATCCGGAGCGGCAATGAGCGGTGGAAATTTTCCCCGTTTTCTGGTAGGTACCCAAGGCCTTGCGAGATGTTCTCCTGGACGCTCGTGGCGGCGGACATCTCGATAATTGGGGAAATAGACGTGGCTACAGGTACCGTGAAGTGGTTCAACGCGACCAAGGGTTTTGGCTTCATCCAGCCGCAAGGCGGCGGCAAGGATGTGTTCGTGCACATTTCGGCAGTGCAGCGGGCAGGCCTGACCGGTCTGAATGAAGGCCAGCAGATCGAATACGAAATCGTGTCCAATCGCGGACGCGAGTCGGCGGAAAATCTGAAGGTTTAATCGGTTCGAATGCGGCCCGGCTTGAGCCAGCCGCTGCCGGACCATCGAGGTCGAAAAGCCCGGCGCGCCAGCCGGGCTTTTTTAATGCGGAACCCGCGATGGTAACCCGCATGCGCGACGGCGTTACGCCGCCGCCCGCAGCGGCAAACAAGCCTCCGCGATCGCGGTGACATGCCGGTGATCGGTGCCGCAACAACCGCCCATGATATTAAAGCGGGTGCCTAGCGCCCCACGCAGATTGGCGTAGCGGCGGCCGAGATCGACCGGATCGCCGGCATCGAGATCGGTCGAATTGTCGAGTTCGGCATGACTGCGCGTCGATGCATTGGCGCGCAATCCGCGCAGCCGCATCAGCCAGGCTTCGCCCTTCTCCAGCGCATCCACGAAGTGGGTCGGGTGGGCGCAGTTGATCATGTAATAGGCCGGCGCGCCGGACGTGGCATCGTCGGTCTTCTCGATCGCCTCGCGCATGGTTTCACCGCTCGGCAATCGCCCGTCAGTCTCTGTGGTGAACGAGATCACGACCGGCATCTCCACCGCCGCGGCCGCGCGCGCGATGCCGATCGCCTCGCCGGAATGCGTCATGGTGAAGCCGCTGATCAGATCGGCCTCGGTGTCGGCGAACAGGTCGCACTGGAAGGCGTGATAGCGCATCGCCTCCGCGCCGGTCATCATCCGGTCCGCGGAATAGCCGTCGCCGCGCGGACCGATATTGCCGGAGATCGGCATCGGACATTGCGGCGTTTCGTGCTCGTCACGCAGCGCCACCAGGAGCGCGATGGCCTTGCGGTTCAGCGCGATGAGGTCGGACGGCGAGTAGCCGAGCTTGGCACCCCAGTCCGGGCTTGCGCGCCAGGACGTGCTTTCCAGAATGAAGCCGGCATTGCGCGCTTTGGCGATGGCGATGTGGCGCACGAAATAGTCGCGCAGCCGCCGCTCGCCCTCTTCGCTGTCATGCAGCGCGATCGATGCAAAATGCGGCAGGTCGATGCCATCATGGAATATCAGTGTGGTTTCGAGCCCTGAATCGGTCAGAAACATCCTGTCGCCGAGTTGCGGCAAATTGGAGCGATATTTCGCCATCGTCGGAATCCTTCCTCTGGACACAGCAAACCGGCGCGCAGCGGGATCGCGGCCGGCGGGCTTGTTTAGTCGCGCCGGAATAGACTTGGGTTCACGCACAAACCACCGGGTGCATGGTGCAGACAAGGCAAAACATCGGTTTTGGCCGTACTTGCAAGGCTTTACGGACGATCTGCAAAGCGGTCTGACGGCCTTCGCAGCACCAGAAGCGGTTTCGAACTCGCCAAGCGTTGCTGCTGCGCTACCTCGGCCATGACCAGCAGGTACTGGACGATCTATTCAATCGCGAGGTGCACGAGCGATCTCGATGCACTGGCAGACATGGCCGCGATTTTGATCCAGGGCGCGCTGGTGCTGTCACGTGCGTTGCGCGATCCGAAAATCCCGGCGCAGCAGGTGATGCTGTATCGCGACTTCGTGCGCTGCGTGTTTGCTAAGGGTTAGCATCGTCGACTCCCTCCCCCTGAAAAGGGGAGGGCTGGGGAGGGGGGCGGGCACGCGATGACCCCACCCGACTCCCTTCGGCAGTCGACCTCCCCCTTTCAGGGGGAGGTCGAGTTCATTCAGTGATGCGAATGCCCGCCGCCTGCGGGTGCACCGCCGCCGATCGGCCCGACCTTGTATTCGACGTCGACCTTGCCGGCCTTCTCGAACACCAGCGTGCCCTTCACCGCCTCGCCTTCCTTCAGGCCGGTCTTCAGGTCCATGAACATGACATGAAAACCGCCGGGCTTCAGTTCAACCGTTTCGCCCGGCTTGATCTCGAGCCCCTTCGACAACTCGCGCATCTTCATGATGCCGCCTTCGACTGCCATTTCGTGAACTTCGAAGCGTCCGGCGAACGGCACCGTCCCGCCGATCAGCCGGTCCGGCTCCTTGCCGGTATTGATGATCTTCATGAAACCGCCCGCGACCTTGGCGCCGCCCGGCGTCGCGCGCGCCCACGGCGCCTCAATGGTCAGCGATCCGGCCTTGAAGACCTTGCTGTCCGCCATCGCGGCATGACCCCCGCCGTGCCCGCTGTGCTGCGCGAGGATGATCAGCGCCGGCGCCGGAGCCTTCAGCGCGTGCCGGTCCTGCCCCGGCGCCGGAATGTCGGCCCAGCGCGCTTCGCCCTTCTCGCATTCCTGCGTCACCGGGATGTAGAGCGGCCCCGGCTTGAGATCGCCGGCAAGAAATCCGGCGAACACGAACTCATCGTAATGTTCGTCCGGCAGCTTGCCGCCGCTCCACACGATTTCCCTCACGCCTTCGCTGAGCTGCTGGCCGTGATAATAGGGATAGGTCTTGTCGTATTTTCCCTTCACCGTCTCGAGCTGCCAGCCGGGCTTCGGCATCGGCTTCACGGCGATGACGCCATCGGGAATTTGTGCGCGCACCTTCAGGGTGGCGGCACCGTCGCAGCCATGCGGGATCCGCAGCGTCGCCTTGTAGGGCGCGCCGGCTTTCGCCTCGCGGACTTCAAGTGTGACATGGGCGAGCGCCGAAGCGGCTGCAAGCGTAACGGCGCCGAACGTGATGGACGATGCAAGCAAGGTCTTGCGGGACATGATTTCTCTCCAGTGATCTGTGTGGGGTTGCGCCGCGCAAGGCGGCCGGCAGTCACACAGTTAGCGGAGGCGCGCGCGCGGGTCCGTCGCGCGCAGGACTTTCAGCCTGCCTGCCGCGCGATCTTTCGACATCGGCCGCGATCGGTTGCGCAACCGTCAGGTAAGCCGGCGTCACCGTGCCGGGCAACAGAACGGCCGCGGGGCCGCAGGCGCCACAAAAGACGCATTGCAACTTGCCCTTGGCCGGCGGCCCGGCCGGATCGTCCGCGTCGGGCGCCACCGCGTTTGCACTGACGGAGCAATAGACGGCGAGGGTGCCGTCGGCTCGCACCTGCATCGGCGCCAGCGTCGCGAACACCGCCTGCAACGCGAGTGCATAGGCCGCAACCAAAGCGGCCATCGCACGCAGTTTTCCGAGCGGAGAGGCGTCCGTCATGCGGAAGGCGATAGCAAATCCGCGCGCCGGACACCACCGCAACCGGTCACGGCTTGCGGCCATGCGGATGATGGCCGGCCGCCGCACCGTGCCCGGGGCCGTGATGTGCGTCACCGCTGACCATCACCAGACCCTCGAATTTCGAGAACAAGGCGAGGCGGTCCGGCGGGACCTTGGCTTCCGCCGCGGCGAGGCTGGTGGACAGCGTTTTTGCCGCCGCCGCCGGAAGACCGACCTTGGTCAGGACCTCGGTCTTCTTCAGATCGTCGCCCGCGCACAGCACGACGTCCCAGGCCTGCCCTTTCTTGCGCAGCAAGGCGCGGCCGCCCATGTCGCCCTGCGACCAGCCGGCAATGGCGTAATCGCCCGACACCACCACGGGATCGACGACAAGCCGGGACTCCGGCTTGTCGAAGGTGGACATCAGGACATGGCGGATGGCGTCCTGATCGGACGCGGCAGCCGGTACGGTCCAGGTCAGCGCCACCATTGCAGCTGCGGCGCAGACACTCAGGATCTTCGATTTGTGGTTCATGACATCACCATTTCATCTTCATGCCGGCAAAAACCGCGCGCCCGGTGCCAGGCTCGAACAGGGCCGATTGTTTCGTCGCAACATCGATGATGCTCGCGCTTGCGATATAGGTCTTGTTCGCAAGGTTGCGGCCCTCGATATAAACTGAGAAGTTGGTGTCGCGCTCGAAGCCGGCGCGGATGCCCCAGAGCATATAGGGATCCGTCATCATCGAATTCACGCTGTCGACGAAATAGCCCTGCGGGATCCACTCGATATTGGGCCCCAAAAAGATCCCCGACGGATGCTTGTAGAGCAACTCCGCCCGCATCACCTGAGGCGGAATCCCCGGCAGATCGTTGTTGCCGAACCGCGCATCGTTGTCGAAGTAAAAATCGTTATAGGTATAGGCCAGTTGAAGCCACAGCTTGTCCGGATCGGGTCCATGCACGAACATGGACTTGAGCACATTGGCGCCGATGCCGAATTCGAAACCCTGATGGATGGTGCGGTCGGCATTGGTGACGTTGCAATTGCCGAACGTGCTGTAGAGGCATTGCAGCTCGTTCTGGATTTCGGAGCGGTACAGCGCGATGTCCCATGAGTAATCCGGCCTCTTGCCGCGCGTTCCGATCTCATAGGTCGTCGCCCGCTGCGCCTTGATATCGGTGAAGGGTATATTCGGCAGGTTCGGCGCGACAAACGGGATCGGCGCGACGCTTTCGCCGAAGCTGGGCACTTCGGCGCTGCGCGAGATATTCGCGTAGACCTGGGCGGTCGGATCAACATCCCAGAGAAAACCGAACTTCGGACTCCAGATTTCGAAATTGCTTTCGCCCGACTGATCGCCGTTCGAGAGAAACCGGTCGGTTCGCTGGCGCGAGGCGCGCAGGAACTGCGTGCCGGCGACCGCTGCCACGTTTGGAAGGAAATAGAACGAGTTCTCGGCATAGGCCGAGGTATTCTTCGACTTGTCGAGCGACGCCGAGAGCAGTGCGCCCTTGATCGCCAACGGGCCGTTGCCGAATTGCTGGTTGTCGATCTGACCATTGTGAATATTGACGCCGGCCACCAGCCGATTGCGGAAGCCATAGAGGTTGCGGTCGTCGACCACCCGGCCGAAGCCACCGTAATCGTCGTAGGAATAGTCGAGCCACTGGAAGATCGGATGCATCAGGTGCCGATCGACATTGAATGCACCGAATTCGACGGTCGTCGTCTCGCTCAGCCTGATCGCGGTCTTGTTGGCGATGCGGTTGGAGTTGATGTTGCGCTGCCAGTCGTTGGCCGTGTTCACGGTCGCCGCTTTGCGGGGATCGTTGAGCGCCGCATCTTTGGTCACCGAGCCCGGAATCCGCTGCTCGATTGTATTGCCGTTGAAGTAGAAGCGGGTCTCGATGTCCGGCGTAATCTTGTAGCCAAAGTTGGCTGAACCCCGCATCAGGTTGCCGTTGCTGTGGTCGCGGAACCCGTCCTGCACCTGATAGGAGCCGGTGACGAAATAGTCGAACGGGCCGACCGCCGCGCCGGAACTCGCCTGGATACGGCGATAGCCAAAGCTTCCGACGTCGGCACTCATCGCGAAGGGTCGCGCATCGCGACCGCTCGGCGTCACGAAGTTGATCGCACCGCCGAGCGAATTCGCACCGAATTGCAGCGCGCTTGCTCCGCGCCAGACCTCGGTAAAGCGATACGCCGTCGGATCGATTTCCTGGAAATCGAAATAGCCGTCGGCAGTGTTGATCGGGATGACGCCGTCCATATAGAGCTGCAAGGAGCGGCCGTGGAAGTTGCGCGATAACCCCGAACCGCGGATCGACAGCCGCGTGTCCTCGCCCCATTTGGGCTGCGCCCAGACGCCGGGAACATATTCCAGAATGTCCTTGATCGTGGATACGTTGCGATCCCGGAGCTCTTCCGACGGCACGATAGCGACCGCGCCGAGCGACTGGTTCAGCTCGCGGCGCGCCTGGTCCACGGTCGGGACGGTAAGGCTCTGGTTTGCCGATACAGCCGGCTCGCCTTGCCCGGCGGCCGGCGTGGTGCCGGGAGCAGATTGTGCCGGCGCGGGCTGCCGGCGCGCGGTTGTTGCGGCGGGTGACGATTCGACGGTGATGGGCGGAAGCGTGGAACTTTGCGCAGCCGCCATCTGCGGCAGAATCGCCGCGGCGGCCGACAGCGCGCAGGATGCGCGCCACAGACGTGACATGATCAATCTCCGGTAACGATGCGATGGATGCGGCCAAGGCCGCGTTCGATCAGACCGTCAGCGGAGGCGCGCGGATGGACCCGAAGCGGATCGCATGCCGGACCGGCGCAACATCGGGCGCCGGCGCGAACACGACGAGAGAAGTGGAATGGAGCGGCGCCGGTTCGGCAACCGGATCGGGCAGAACCGCTGCTGCGGCCAGAGCCGATCCGCACAGGACGCAATGAAATTTGCCGGCTGCGGGCGCGGGTGCATCGGGATTGGCGGGGTCCGCCGGACCTGCGTTACCGCTGCCGAAACAGAGAACGTGCCAGCCGGCGATATCGGAGGCCTGAGCATTGGCCGGAAGTGGCGCGAAGGCCGCGAACAGGGTCTGCAGCGCAATGGCATAGGCCGCGATCAGACCGATCGCTGCCCGAAACCGCGCGCCCTTGACGAAACCCGACATTCCAACCCCACCCGGATTTACCCTTATCAGCGATAAATTCGCGGGTGAAGTCCTGCATCCTCACCTATATTGACGCACATGAAATTCCTCGACGAAGCCAAGATCTATATCCAGTCCGGCGCAGGCGGAAACGGCTGCGTCTCGTTCCGGCGCGAAAAATTCATTGAGTTCGGCGGGCCCAATGGCGGCGACGGCGGACACGGTGGCGACGTGATTGCGCGAGCGGTGGATGGGCTCAACACCCTGATCGACTACCGCTATCTGCAGCATCACAAGGCGGAGCGCGGCGGCAACGGCATGGGCAAGGACCGCCATGGCGCCAACGGCAAGGACCTGATCCTGAAGGTGCCGGTCGGCACCCAGATCTATGAGGAAGACGGCGAGACGCTGCTGGCCGATCTCGATCACCTCGGCGCCGAGGTGCTGCTCGCCAAGGGCGGCAATGGCGGCTTTGGCAACGCGCATTTCAAGTCATCAACCAATCGCGCACCGCGCCACGCCAATCCCGGTCAGCCTGCGGTCGAGATGACGATCCGGCTGCGGCTCAAGCTGATCGCCGATGCCGGTCTGGTCGGCCTGCCGAATGCCGGCAAGTCGACATTCCTGGCCACCGTCAGCGCCGCCAAACCGAAGATCGCGGATTATCCGTTCACTACGCTGCATCCGCAGCTCGGCGTGTTCGCGGTCGACGGCCGCGAATTCGTGATGGCCGACCTGCCCGGCCTGATCGAGGGTGCGCATGAGGGGATCGGCCTCGGCGATCGCTTCCTCGGCCATATCGAACGCTGCCGTGTGGTGCTGCATCTTGTCGATGGCACATCAGAGGATGTCGGCGCCGCCTATCGCGTCGTGCGCCACGAACTCGAAGCCTATGGCGAAGGTCTCGCCGACAAGCCGGAAATCCTGGCGCTGTCGAAATGCGACGCCATGACCGAGGACGAGATCAAGGCCCAGATCAAGGCGCTGAAGAAAGCCGCCAAGAAGACGCCGCTGGTGCTGTCGTCGCAATCGGGCCAGGGCGTGAAGGAGGTGCTGCGCGCGCTGCTCGATGTGATCGACGAATCGCGCGCGGAGGCCGAGCCCAGTCCGGAAGAAGCGGAAGCCTGGCAGCCGTAGCTTAGCGTTTTTTCCCTCTCCCCAGTCTCCGTTCTTAACCCTCCCCCTTGTGGGGAGGGTCGGCCGGCGCGCGAAGCTGGCCGGACGGGGTGGGGTCGTCATTGAGACTCCGGCGGCGCCGCGACTTTATCGCTATCATTCCCCACCCCGATCTCCTTCGCTTGCGCTCAGTCGATCGACCCTCCCCACAAGGGGGAGGGTGAACTGGTGCCTGCGGCTGATGCATTGCCCCACCGTTTAGGGAAGGGTAGGAACCACCGTCATGCCTCGCCTTCCCGCCCTCACCGATTTCCGCCGCATCGTCATCAAGGTCGGCTCGTCGCTGCTCGTCGATTCCGCCGCCGGCCGGCTGCGCGAGGAGTGGCTGCGCGCGCTGTGCGAGGACATCGCCTGGCTGCATGGCGGCAAGCGCGACGTCCTCGCCGTCTCGTCCGGCGCGATCGCGCTCGGCCGCTCGGTGCTCAAGCTGCCCAAGGGCGCGCTGGCGCTGGAAGATTCGCAGGCCGCCGCCGCGGTCGGGCAGATCGCGCTCGCCCGCATCTGGGCGGAAATGCTGGGCACCCACGGCATCACCGCCGGGCAGATTCTGGTGACGCTCGGCGACACAGAAGAGCGGCGCCGCTATCTCAACGCACGCTCGACCATCGACCGGCTGCTGCAATGGAAGAGCGTGCCGGTGATCAACGAGAACGACACCGTCGCCACCACCGAAATCCGTTATGGCGACAACGACCGGCTCGCCGCGCGCGTCGCCACCATGATGAGCGCGGATCTGCTGGTGCTGCTCTCCGACATCGACGGGCTTTACGATGCGCCGCCGGGCGCGGGCACCAGCGCCAATCTGATTCCCGTCGTCGAGCGCATCACGCCGCAGATCGAAGCGATGGCCGGCGCCTCCGGCTCGGAATTGTCGCGCGGCGGCATGGTCACCAAGATCGAGGCCGGCAAGATCGCGACCAGTGCCGGCACGCACATGGTGATCGCATCGGGCAAGACGATGCATCCGCTGCGCGCGATCGCCGACGGCGGACGCTGCACCTGGTTTCTGACGCCGGCCAATCCGGTGACCGCGCGCAAGAAGTGGATCGCCGGCGCGCTCGAGCCGAAAGGCACCTTGCATATCGATGCCGGTGCGGTCGCAGCGCTGCGCCGCGGCGCCAGTCTTCTGCCGGCAGGCGTCAAGCGTCTCGACGGTGCGTTCCAGCGCGGCGATGCGGTGACGATCCGCGATCTCGAAGGCGCCGAAATCGGACGCGGCCTCATTGCCTATGACGCCGAGGACGCGGGCAAGATCGTCGGCCGTTCAAAGGCCGATATCATGCTCATTCTCGGCTTTTCCGGCCGCACCGAAATCATCCATCGCGACGATCTCGTTCTGTCCGGGCGCTGAAGCGGAAGGCCGCCACATGTGCGGCGCACAAGCGGCCGGACAGTGTCTCTGGTTTCGTTTGCTACAGCTATACCGCAACGATGTTGCAAAACTGCCGCGAGTGTTGCGCATCGGCATGTTGATCAATTGTGGCGGGCTTAAATGATACCGTAGCGCTTTATCGCGCCGCGCGTAACCTCCGACCAGTGGTGTCGCGTATGAGGGTCGCTTTAAGTACCGGCCGTTACTGGTCGGAATGTGTCAGTTGCGTATGCGTTTCGACGGACGGTTCGCCGATCCGTTTCTGGGCAGGAACTCCCCTGAACCGTACCTGCCCGCGGTTTCGTCGAATGGCTGGGGGCGATTCTTCGTCCGGTACGCCGCCACTACGTCGATGATAACGAGACATTCCGGTGCCTCCCGGGATGTCTCGTTATTTTTTGCGAAGATGCCCTGCGACTGAAGGCCAATCCTCGCGCGCTAGCGCACCGGAAAATCGAAATAGCTGTTCGGGAACGGCTCGTTGCGCAAGGTGAAGTGCCACCATTCCTTGTCGTAAGGGATGAAGCCACGCACCCGCATCGCGTCGGCCAGAATTTTACGATTGGCGCGCGCCTCGGCACTCACCTTGCCGTTCTGTCCCGATTGCGGTGACAGGAAATCGAACGGCGTGCCCATGTCGAGAGCCGCACCGCCCGGCATCCTCACCAGCGTCAGATCGACAGTGGAGCCGCGCGAGTGGCCGGAGCGCGAGGCGATATAGCCTTCGCGGAACAGATTGCCCTTGGCGACATGCGGATAATATTCGGCCTTGGTGCTGGTATCGGGATCGCGCGCCCAGCGCACGAAATGGCGCACGCCGCGTGCCGGCCGGTAGCAATCGAACACCTTCAACCCGAGCCCGCGAGGCCTGAGGTCGCGCTGCACCGCCGCCAGCGCCGTGGCCGCCTGCTGGGTCAGGACGCAGACCGGCGCCTCGTAGCCGTCGACGCGCGCACCGACGAAATTGTCGGTGCCGAAATAGCGCATGTCGACGACCAGCTCGGGGATGACCGTCGCGGCATCGACAAAGGCCGGCGGCCTCGCAGGCGGGCTTTGTTGTGCGTCCACAATTGTCCCCGACAGGAGCAGAGCTGGGAGCGCGAAGCGGAGCGATCTCCGAATCATCCTCGCGCCCCGGCCAGACTGCCGGTCCGCCGCCGATTCTTCAATTTTTACAATCGGATCCATCCCAAATCCTGATCGGCCCGGCGGCCCTGTCGGGCCCCTGCCGCTCGCCCCGGCGGAGCGTTACATGATAGAAGCAAATTCAAGCATACACCCGACAGGGCACCATGACCGCGCCGCTCAAATCCGTCGATTCGACCGCCTCCGTTGCGAGCCTGATGCAGGACATCGGGCAGCGGGCCCGCAAGGCCGCCCGCGCGCTGGCGCTGGCGCCGCGCGAGCAGAAGGACGCGGCGCTTCACGCGATGGCAAAGGCCATTCGCGCCGCCACGCCCGACATCCTCACCGCCAACGAGGGCGACGTGGCCGAGGCCAAAGCCGCAGGCGTGACCGGCTCGTTCCTCGACCGGCTCACCCTCGATGCCAAGCGTGTCGACGCCATGGCCGAAGGACTGGAGGTGGTCGCGCAACTCGACGATCCGGTCGGCGAGATCGTGTCGAGCTGGAAGCGCCCGAACGGCATGAGCATCGAACGGGTCCGCACCCCGATCGGCGTGATCGGCGTGATCTATGAAAGCCGCCCGAACGTCACCGCCGATGCCGGCGCGCTGACGGTGATGGCCGGCAACGCGGTGATCCTCCGCGGCGGTTCGGACAGCGTGAACTCGTCG
>CAZXJZ010000043.1:16734-27057 GCA_964641065.1 uncultured Hyphomicrobiales bacterium
CCTGAAGGCCGGCAATGCCGCGATCCTGCGGGGCGGCTCGGATTCGCATCGCTCCTCGCGTGCGATCCATGCCGCCATGGTGGCCGGCCTTCACGCCGCCGGGCTGCCCGAAGATGCGATCCAGCTCGTCCCCGTGCGGGATCGCGCCGCCGTCGGCGAGATGCTGTCCGGCCTCGGCGGCAATATCGACGTGATCGTGCCGCGCGGCGGAAAAAGTCTGGTCGCACGCGTGCAGGAGGAAGCACGCGTTCCGGTCTTCGCGCATCTCGAAGGCATCTGTCACGTCTACATCGACAAGGCGGCGAAGCCCGCGATGGCGCAGGAGATCGCGCTCAATGCCAAAATGCGGCGCACCGGCGTGTGCGGCGCTGCCGAGACCTTGCTGATCGACAAGGCCGCGGGGCAAGAGGTTTACAAGCCGGCCATCGAAGCGCTGCTCGATGCCGGCTGCGAGATACGCGGCGACGATGCCGTGCGCGCGCTCGATCCGCGCGTGAAGCCCGCAGGCCCGGAGGATTTCGGCAAGGAATTCCTCGACGCGATCATCGCCGCGCGCTTCGTCGACGGCGTCGACGGCGCGATGGCGCATATCGGGCAATACGGCTCGCAGCATACCGACGCCATCGTCACGCAGGACGATAAAGCCGCCGAGCGTTTCCTGAACGAAGTCGATTCCGCCATCGTTCTGCACAATGCCTCGACGCAATTCGCCGATGGTGGTGAGTTCGGCTTCGGCGCCGAGATCGGCATCGCCACCGGCCGCATGCATGCGCGCGGTCCGGTCGGCGTTGAGCAGCTGACGTCGTTCAAGTATCGCGTGCGCGGCAGCGGGCAGACCCGGCCGTGATATCGCTCTGATGGCAATGAAGCCCGGCGATTCGCCCCCGCGCACCCTGGTCAAGAGCGTCACAAAGGCCCGCGTCACGTTGCCTCCGCACGCGCCCGGCATGCGCATCGGATTGTTCGGCGGCTCGTTCAATCCGCCGCATGAGGCACATCGCGCCGCAAGCCTGCTAGCGATGAAGAAGCTGCAACTCGATCGCATGTGGTGGCTGGTGACGCCCGGCAATCCGCTGAAGGACACACGCACGCTGCCGTCACTCGAAGCGCGGATCGAACAGGCGGCAGCGCTCGCCGATCATCCCCGAATCGACGTGACCGGCTTCGAATCCGTCATCGGCGCGAAATATTCCTGCGATACGATTCGCTGGCTTCTGAACGAGGCTCCGGGAACCCATTTCGTCTGGGTCATGGGGGCCGACAATCTCAAGGACTTCCATCGCTGGAAGAACTGGCGCGATATCTTCCTGATGCTCCCCGTCGCGGTGGTGGATCGCGGCGGCCTGAGCCTCAAGGCCGCATCGGGACCCGCGGCGATCAGCTTCGCGCGAGCCCGGCTCCCCGAAAACAAGGCGTCCGCCCTGCCCGGCCTGCCACCCCCGGCCTGGGTTTACCTCCACGGCGTCAAATCCGACCTATCCTCCACCGCCATCCGGGAGGCCAGAGAGCGTGGTGAGGAACGGAAGGATGGTTGAAAGTATTCACCCAACGTGCCTACATTTGCGGGTGTTGAGTCCCCATATCTGCCGGGCACAACGTCAGAAGGAAAGGATCCCCTGAGCACACAAGCCATCGCGCGGACTCGTGCCAAAACCAGTGCCGTACCGCGAACCGTCTCGGAGGCGCGTGATGCCTCTCAGACCTTGAAGATTGTCCTCGATCGCCTCGAAGAGATGAAGGCGGAGGACATTGTCAGCATCGACCTCACCGGCAAATCATCGATCGCAGACTTCATGGTGGTGGCCTCCGGCCGCTCGAATCGCCATGTCGGCTCGGTTGCGGACGATGTCGTTGAGCATCTCAAGAAGGCCGGGCTGAACAACATCCGGATCGAAGGGCAGCCGCATTGCGACTGGGTCCTGGTTGATGCGCGTGACGTGATCGTCCACGTTTTCCGTCCGGAAGTCCGCGACTTCTACGCCATCGAGAAGATGTGGGCGGGCGGCAAAAGTAATTCGCAAGACGCCGCTCCGCGTAAGTCGAGCTGACGGCAGATCGCACCGATGCGCGTGCTCGTGCTCGCGGTCGGCCGCATGAAGAAAGGCGCGGAGGCGGAGATCGCCGACCGCTATCTGAAGCGCGCTGTGCAGGCGGGCCGCGCGGTCGGCATTCGCAATATCGAGATCGTCGAGATCCGCGAAAGCCGGGCTCAGGACGCCGAGCGCCGCAAGCTCGAAGAATCCATCGCCATCGCCAATCTGATTGCGGATGACGCCGCGGTCGTGCTGCTGGACGAGCGCGGCGAAGGGATCGGCAGTGCGGCCTTTGCCGACCAGATCGGCCGCTGGCGCGATGGCGGCCAGGCGGTCGCGGCGTTTGTCATTGGTGGCGCCGACGGCCTGGCCGAAACGCTGCGGGACCGCGCCCGGCTCACATTAAATTTCGGACAGGCAACATGGCCGCATCAACTGGTCCGGATCATGCTTCTGGAACAGCTCTACCGGGCTGTTACAATTCTGTCCGGCCACCCATATCACCGCGAGTAGCGCAGAATCTTTAATGCGCCGGCATAAGATGGCCGCGATTGGGCGGCACAAAGAAGCTGAATGAACGGGTCGCTCACGAAAACGACGGCTTTCCGCCCGGTTGTGGCGGGAACGGTCATGTTTGCGGCCATGATCGCACTCCCCCCGGAGAGCGTTGCCCAGTCGGCTGCCACAAAGTCGGAGCTCCCGGGCAGTGCCGACAACGACATCCTGAAGGCGCGCGCACTGGAGCTGGCGGCCATCCGCGCCGAGCAGCAGCGCGCTGCCGAAACCGAAGCCCGGCTGCGCCGCGAAATCGAAGCGCTGGGAACCGACCGCCGCAAGCTGAACACCGACCTGATCGGCACCGCCGCCCGCATGCGCGACGTCGAAGCCCGGCTGTCCGCGACCGAGGCGCGCGTCGCGCCGCTGGAAGCGCAGGAACAGGATCTCCGCCAGTCGCTCAGCGACCGCCGCGGAACAATCGCAGAAATTCTAGCCGCGCTTCAGCGCATGGGGCGGCGGCCACCACCGGCTTTGCTGGTCAGCCCGGAAGATGCAGCAAATTCCCTGCGCAGCGCCATTGTGCTCGGCGCCTTCGTTCCGGAACTGCGTGACCGGGCCGAGCGGATCTCCACCGACCTCCTGGCCCTGCAGCGGCTGCGTGGCGACATTGCCAACGAGCGCAGCAAGCTCTCCGACGACCTGAAGACGCTGGCCGAGGACCAGAAGCGCATGACGCTGCTGGTGGAGGAGCGCCAGAAACAGCAAGCGGAATCGGAAAAGGCTCTCGAACAGAGCCGCAATCAGGCAGCCACCCTCGCCCGGCAGGCAGAAAGCCTGAACGATCTGGTCGCGCGGTTGGAGCAGGGGCTCGACAATGCCGCCCGCGCCGCCCGCAAGGCGCCGGAACCCGATCACAAGGGCGCGACCAGACCGTCTCTGGCGGCGCTCAACGATCCCGGCCGGATGTCTCCGGCGATCAATTTTGCCACCGCCCGGGCCATGCTGCCGATGCCGGTTAATGGCGTCAAAATTCGCGATTTCGGTGCCTCCGATGGGCTTGGCGGCACGGAACGCGGCATTTCGGTCGCGACGCGGCCGGGTGCCCAGGTAACCTCACCGTGCGACGGCTGGGTGGTCTATGCCGGCCCGTTCCGCTCCTATGGGCAACTCTTGATCCTGAATGCCGGCGGTGGGTATCATGTCGTTATCGCGGGAATGGATCGGATTTCCGTCGAAATCGGACAGTTTATTCTGACCGGCGAGCCGATCGCCGTGATGGGTAGCGGCACAACAAAAGTGGCGGTTGCCTCGTCCGTTGAAGCGCGCCAGATGGGGACCAGCCAGCCGGTGCTCTACGTAGAATTTCGCAAAGACGGGACACCCGTCGATTCAGGCCCGTGGTGGGTCAAGAAAGAAAGTGAGAAGGTCCGCGGATGATGCGCAAGACATTCCTCGTACTCGTCGGTGCGGCGACAGGCGCAGCGCTCACACTGGTCGCAGTCCAGCCGCGGCTTGTGTTTTCAGGCATGAGCGCCAGCGCTGCGGCATCGGCCGACACCTATCGCAACCTCAATCTGTTCGGCGACGTGTTCGAACGCGTGCGCGCCGATTATGTCGAGCGGCCTGACGACGCAAAGCTCGTCGAAACCGCGATCAACGGCATGCTGGCCGGGCTCGATCCGCATTCGAGCTACATGGACGGCAAGAGCTTCCGTGACATGCAGATCCAGACCCGCGGCGAATTCGGCGGACTCGGCATCGAAGTCACGATGGAAGACGGTCTCGTGAAGGTGGTGGCGCCGATCGACGAGACGCCCGCCGCCAAGGCCGGCATCATGGCGAACGACATCATCACCCATCTCGACGAGGAAGCGGTGCAGGGCCTGACCCTGAACCAGGCCGTCGAAAAGATGCGTGGACCGGTCAACACCAAGATCAAGCTTCGGGTGATGCGCAAGGGCGCTGAGAAGCCGGTCGAGATCAGCATCACGCGCGACATCATCCGCGTGCGGTCGGTGCGCTCGCGCCAGGAAGGCGATGACGTGGCCTACATCCGCGTCACGCAGTTCAACGAGCAGACCACCGAAGGCGTGAAGAAGATGATCGCCGACCTGACCAGCCAGATTCCGGCGGACAAGCTGAAAGGCTTCGTCCTCGATCTGCGCAACAACCCGGGCGGTCTGCTCGATCAGGCAATCTCGGTGTCCGACATCTTCCTCGATCGCGGCGAAATCGTCTCGACCCGCGGACGCAATGTCGAGGAAACCCAGCGCTTCAATGCGCGCGTGGGCGACCTGACCAAGGGCAAGCCGATCATCGTGCTGATCAATGGCGGCTCGGCATCGGCCTCCGAAATCGTGGCCGGCGCGTTGCAGGACCACAAGCGGGCGACCGTGCTCGGCACCCGCTCCTTCGGCAAGGGATCGGTGCAGACCATCATCCCGCTCGGTGCCGGCAATGGCGCGCTGCGGCTGACCACGGCGCGCTATTACACGCCGTCCGGCAAGTCGATCCAGGCCAAGGGCATCACCCCGGATATCGAGGTGCTGCAGGATGTGCCGGATGACATGAAGGCACGGGCGGATTCCAAGGGCGAATCCTCGCTGCGCGGCCACCTTAAGGCCGATGGCGACGAGCAGACCGGCTCGCAGTCCTACATCCCGCCGGAAGCCAAGGACGACAAGGCGCTGAAAATGGCGGTCGACCTGCTGCGCGGCACCGTGACCAACTCGGCCTTCCCGCCGACCGGCAAGCGCGCCGAGGCGCCGAAGCCCTAAAATTACCGGAGCGCTTTCTCCGGACCCGACGGGGCGGCCTTTGGCCGCCCCGTTTTCGTTTGGCCGGACCGGCCGCATCATACTCCGTGCTAGACTTGCCGGATGATTCGCGAATCCCGGGCACAGCCGCCGTGGATGATCTGAACACACCGCTCGGCCAGACCCGATCTCCCAAGCCCCGGTTCCCGATCTCGAGACTGGCGGCGTATGGTCTCGCCACAACGCTCGGCGCCGCCCTGACGGGCTTCGTGCTGTGGGCTGCGGTCGTGCGCGATCCGCTGGGTGGCGAACCCAGCGCGCAGGTGTCCCTGCCACCGGTCGCAGTCGCCGAAGCGCCGCCCCCGCAACAGCCCGCGACGGTCGACACACCGAAAAAAGACGCAACGCCGCCCGGAACGCAGACCGTCAACATCATCGACGGTTCGACCGGCAAGAAGCAGGAGGTGGTGATCGGGGGCACCGCCGAAAGCAAGCGCAGCGTCGCCGATCCGCGACTGATCGAGTCGTCGCGCCATGGATCGATCCCCCGGATCGCGGCCGACGGCCTGCGGCCGTTCGAGGCTTATGCCAGCAAGCCGGTTGCCGGGAAGTCCAACCCGGACGGCCCGCAGATCGCGATCGTCGTCGGCGGGCTCGGCATCAGCGCGACCGCCACCGCGAACGCGTTGTCGAAACTTCCCAACGCCGTGAGCTTCGCCTTTACCCCCTATGGCACCGACCTCGACATGCTGGTCGCGCAGGCCCGCGAGAAGGGCCACGAAGTGCTGCTGCAGGTGCCGATGGAGCCGCACGATTATCCAGAGAACGATCCCGGTCCGCAGACGCTGTTGTCATCGCTGTCGGCCGAGCAGAATGTCGATCGTCTGCATTGGCTGTTCAGCCGCATGCAGGGCTATGTCGGCGTCAGTAATTTCATGGGCGCGCGTTTCACTGCGTCCGATCATGCGCTCGCGCCGGTGCTGCGTGAATTGTCCAAGCGCGGCCTGATCTATGTCGATGACGGCTCGTCGCCGCGCAGCCAGGCCGGTCAGATCGCCGGCGCCAACAAGCTGCCCTATGCCAAGGCCGAGGTGGTGATCGACGCGACCCCGAGCGCGGCCGAAATCGACAACGCACTGAGGCGGCTCGAAACGATGGCGCGCGGCGGCAGCGGCGTTGTGGTCGGGTATTCCTCGGCTCTGCCGGCCAGCATCGACCGGATCGCCAAATGGGCGAAAGCGGCGCAGGGCCGCGGTATCGTGCTGGTTCCGATCACCACGGCTGCGGTGCGGGCGCGCTCGAGTTGATCTCGCACGAGATCACCGCGCCAGCACCACTTCGCCAAGCAGCGACGAATGATCCCAAGGCACTTGGCGACCTTGCGTAACCTGGACGACATCGGCGCGCACACGCCGCATCAGCGCGCTGATTTCGAGACCGGGCGTCGCCAGATGCCTCAGCATCGCGGTCGTGAACGGGCTGTTGCGTCCATCGCCGTCGAGGGCAACGGCATCCGGCTGCGTCGCATAGCCGATCAGGGTGCCGAGCGCGCTGCGCACCTGTGCGAGACCCGAGCCGATCGAGGCCGACCGCGTTCCCATCGAGCGCGCTAACGAGCGCGATAGGGGATTGTCGCGGCAGGCATCGAGGAAGATCAGATTGACCCGCTGCTCGGCTTCCATCTGTCCAAGCACGACGCCAATATCGAGGGTTTCGAAGTCGAGATCGGCAGGACGTTCGAGCTTGCTGTCGACCGGAACGATGTAGTTCTTGCCGCCGACCTGGAGGCCATGTCCGGCATAGAAGAACAAAGCGAGGCTGGCGCGGTCGAGCTTGCGTCCGAATTCGCGAATCTTGTCCTCCATGCCGCGCTTGTCGAGATCGATGCCCTCGATGACCTCGAAGCCGAGCTTGCGCAAGGCGGTTGCGATATCAGCGGCATCGTTCGCCGGGTTGACTAGCGGGGTGGCGTGCCGATAGCGGCCGTTGCCAATCACGAGCGCAACTCGCGGACCTGCGGACACCGGCGCGAGCGCGGATGGCTGCGGTGCGGTGACCAGCGATTGCTGCGGCGCCGCCGCGCGTTTCTGTTCATATTGCCGGAGCAGTTCGTTGCCGTCCTTCAAGCCGCGGGAGATCGCCGCTTGCAGATCGGACGTGGCACGGTCGAAATCGCTCTTCGCTGCATGGGAAAGGGCGCGGCTGCGCAGATACAGCGCGTTCGACGGATCGATTCGCAGGGCTTCGCTGATGTCGACGACAGCGCGATCATGGTCGCCGGTAAAGGACCAGGCGAGCCCGCGCGAGTGATAAAACTGCGCGTAGTTCGGATTGAGACGTATCGCTTCGGTGAAGTCGGCGATCGCCCTGCGATATTCGCCGGTATCGATGTAAGCGAAACCGCGTCCGCCATAGGCGAAGGCATATTCCGGGTCGAGCCGGATCGCCGCGTCGAGATCGGCGATTGCCCGGCCGGTGTCTTTCTTCCGGCGGTGAGAGGCGGCACGGAAAGCGTGCACTTGCGCAAGCGCTGTACCCTTCTGGGTTCCGGACGCGATGATCCGGGCGCAGGCAGCGATCGCGTCGTCCGGCGTGGGCGCTCCGCGATTCGCACAAAGCAGTTCGTCGTTTGCGATGGCTGGCGACGCCAGAGCTATTAGCCCCGCAGCAAACAAATATCGGCGCATCGGTGTCACAGCTTGCCCATCCGGTTGGTTATCCGTCGCAGTCTAGACGCCGGTGGTTCAAAAAGGCTATGGAGCCCGGTCTTGAAAATGATTGCGATGACCGGCACAAACCCGTCATGCCAGACAAATACGACGACCTACCTTATCGCGCCTGCGTCGGGATGATGGTGCTGAATCCCGCCGGTCTGGTGTTCATCGGCCGGCGCACCAACGGCCCTGAGCATGTCGACGCGATCCATTCCTGGCAGATGCCGCAAGGTGGCGTCGACGACGGCGAAGACCTGTACGCGGCCGCGCTGCGTGAGTTGCAGGAAGAGACCAGCATCCGTTCGGTGGTGAAACTCGGCGAGGTCGACGACTGGCTGACCTACGACATCCCGCGGCAGATCGCCGGCCGCGCATGGAAGGGCCGCTATCGCGGCCAGAAGCAGAAATGGTTCGCCTTCCGCTTCACCGGCAACGAGAAGGAAATCAACATCCTCAATCCCGCCGGCGGCCATAAGCCGGAATTCGTCGAGTGGCGCTGGGAGCCGATGCACAATCTTCCCGGCCTTATCATCCCGTTCAAGCGTCCGGTCTACGAAGCCGTGGTGAAGTCGTTTTCGCGCTTTGCGACGTGAGCCTTTCGCAGCAGGCGTCACGGATCGAACCGGTAGAAATGCGGCGGGGCGTTTCGCCGCATCCGGACGCCGTGGCGCTGCCATTTCGCATTCCTAGCTCACTCCGGTCGAACCCGGAGGATGACCCCGACCATGCTGGACGCGAAACGCCTGCTCGATCAATTTCTGGGCGCCCCCATACAGGGCGGCCTGCCGCAGGGTCAGAATCGCGGCGGCTTTCCGGCGCAGCAGCCGCAGCAGGGCGGTATCGGCGACATTGCCGGCGGTTTGGCCGGTAGCCTTGGCAACGTGCTCGGCGGCAGCATGGGCGGCATCGGTGGCGGTGCCGTCGCCGGCGGTCTTGCCGCCTTGCTGATGGGCTCGAAGTCCGGACGCAAGATGGCCGGCACAGCGCTGCAGCTCGGCGGCATGGCCGTGGTCGGTGCGATCGCCTACAAGGCCTATCGCGACTGGCAGGGCGGCAAGACGGTGACGCAGTCGACGATCCCCGCCGGACCTGCTTCGCTGCAGCAGCCGCCGGCCGATACGCCGTTCGCACCGGGCAGCGAAGCCGAGCAGCAATCGCTCAGCCGGCATCTTCTGCGCGCGATGATCTCAGCGGCCAAGTCCGACGGCCATATCGACGCGAAGGAGCAGGCTGCGATCTTCGCCGAGATGGACAAGCTGCCGCTCGATACCGATGACAAGGCCTTCGTGATGGATGAGTTGCGCAAGCCGCTCGATGTCGACGCGGTGGCCCGCGCCGCCCGCACGCCGGAGGAAGCGGCGAGCATCTACGCCGCCTCGCTGCTGGCGATCGACATCGACAATCCGTCGGAGCGCGCCTATCTCGGCCTGCTCGCGGCGCGGCTCAATCTCGACGATGCGCTGGTCAGGCACCTGCACGCGACCGTCGAGGCCGCTTCATTGCCGGCGAAAGTAAACGCGGCGTAAGCGGTCAATCCGCCTGCTCGGCAGCGGCCACGCCGGCGGCCCGAGTCGCAAACAAAAAAGCCGGGCATTGCCCGGCTTTTGCATCTCAATCAGCATCGCGCTCAGTGCAGGCCGGTACCCTGCAGGTGATAATCCAGCGCCTTGAAATGATCGAGCCGGGCGATCTCCTTGTCCAGCACTTCGCTCGCATCCATCTTCGCCACCTTTTCCTCGACGGCCTTGATGTGCGTCGCGAGCACGGCGCGATCGAAGTCCTCAACCGAGGCCGCCGTATCGGCCAGCACCGTGAGGCCGGCCGGCGACACTTCGGCAAAGCCGCCGAGGATCACGATCTTGATCTCTTCGCCGCCGCGCATGATGGTGAGGATGCCCGGACGCAACGCCGCCACCAATGGCGCGTGACCGGCCAGCACGCCGAAATAACCCTCCGAGCCCGGGACGTCGACCTGATCGACTTCGCCGGACAGGAGAAGCTTTTCGGGAGAGACGAGATCGAATTGGAATGTGGCCATTGAATCTTACCGCGTTCTCAAACCGTCATCCTGAGGTGGCCGCTGGAAGCGGCCCTCGAAGGATGGCGGTTCGAGCCGTCGCCCTTCGAGGCTCGCTGCGCTCGCACCTCAGGGTGACGGCGCAGCGTTGATCGTGTCGGCTAAGCCGCTTCCGCCGCGAGCTTCTTGCCCTTCTCGACGGCCTCTTCGATGGTGCCGACCATGTAGAAGGCCGCTTCCGGCAGATAGTCGTACTTGCCTTCGACCAGGCCCTTGAAGCCCTTGATGGTGTCGGCGAGGTCGAC
>CAZXJZ010000044.1:0-26664 GCA_964641065.1 uncultured Hyphomicrobiales bacterium
GTGGCGAGTTTCGGCCGCCGCCCGACCTTCGACAATGGCGCGCCGCTGCTGGAGGTGTTTCTGTTCGGCTTTTCCGGCGATCTGTACGGTCAGGTCATCGATGTCGCGCTGATCGGCTGGATCCGGGCGGAGGAGAAATTCACCTCGATCGACGCGCTGATGGCGCAGATGAATCTGGACGCCGAGCGTGCCCGCGATGCGCTGGCCCGCAATCCGGGCGCATTCCCCCCGCTCGGGCAGATTTGACCGCGGCTCTGCCGCATCGCGCCTTTGCGCGCTGCGGCACCCCTGCTACACAGCCTCCGCCGGAGGCGATTTCCCGACATGACCCAGACTGAACGCGACTATTCCGAGACCCTGTTCCTGCCGCGCACCGAATTTCCGATGCGCGCCGGCCTGCCCGAGCGCGAGCCGGTGCTGCTCAAGCGCTGGAAGGACGAGAACCTGTACGGCAAGCTCCGGCAAGCGGCGAAGGACCGGGCAAAATTCATCCTCCATGACGGCCCGCCTTACGCCAACGGCAACATCCATATCGGCACTGCGCTCAACAAGATCCTCAAGGATGTGGTGACCCGCAGCCAGCAGATGCTGGGCTATGACTCCAATTACGTGCCGGGCTGGGATTGCCACGGCCTGCCGATCGAATGGAAGGTCGAGGAGGAGAATTACCGCTCCAAGAACAGGGCCAAGCCGAATTTCTCCGATCCCGCCGCGATGATCGCGTTCCGGCAGGAATGTCGCGCCTATGCCGAGCACTGGCTGAACGTGCAGCGCGAGGAATTCAAACGGCTCGGCGTCGAGGGCGACTGGGACCATCCCTACACCACGATGAGCTTTGCGGCCGAAGCGCAGATCGCGCGCGAGATCATCAAGTTCGCGCAGAACGGCACGCTGTATCGCGGCAGCAAACCTGTGATGTGGAGCGTCGTCGAGAAGACCGCGCTCGCCGAAGCCGAGGTCGAATACGAGGATTACACCAGCGACACGGTGTGGGTGAAGTTTCCGGTGAAGGTAGCGCTTGACGATGTGAAGCCGGGCGAAAAGCCAGTTTTCAAAGACATGGCTTTGCTGAATGCGTCAGTCATAATTTGGACGACCACGCCCTGGACGCTTCCTGGAAATCGAGCGATCGCTTATTCACCGAAAATCAAATACGCGCTCTTTGGCGTCAAGAGCGCGCCGGCTGGAAACTGGGCTAAAACAGGCGATCTTTACGTTCTTGCTGAAAATCTAGCCGCCGACGTTTTCAAGCAAGCAAAAGTGGAAGCTTACGAGAAAGTAGCTGACGTAAGCCCGGATGAGCTTGCAACTCTTTTATGTGACCATCCTCTCAGAGAGTTTGAGCGTGGATATGGATTTCCTGTGCCCCTTCTTCCGGGTGATCATGTCACCGATGACACCGGCACCGGTTTTGTTCATACGGCGCCCGGTCATGGACGAGAGGACTTCGAGATTTGGACCAAGCACACGCATTATTTGGTCGAGCGCAATATTAGTTATGTTATCCCTTATACTGTCGACGAGAATGGTGCGTTTACTTGGCAGGCTTTTGGATTTGAAGGCAAGCGCGTCATCAACGACAAGGGCGAGAAGGGCGACGCCAACGACGCTGTCATCAAGGCGCTGGTCGAGGCCGGCAATATCATCGCGCGCGGCCGGCTCAAGCATCAATATCCGCATTCCTGGCGCTCGAAGCGGCCGGTGATCTATCGCAACACGCCGCAATGGTTCATTGCGATGGACAAGAATATCGCGGGTAAGGGCGACACGCTGCGCCATCGCGCGATGACCGCGATTGCCGCCACGCAATGGATCCCCGCCGCCGGCGAGAACCGCATCACCGGCATGATCGAGAGCCGCCCGGACTGGGTGATCTCGCGCCAGCGCGCCTGGGGCGTGCCGATTGCCGTGTTCGTCAAGGAGAAGGCCGACGGCTCGGTCGATATCCTGAACGATGCCGCCGTGAACAAGCGGATCGGCGACGCTTTCGAGAAGGAAGGCGCCGACGCCTGGTATGCGGAGGGCGCCGCCGCGCGCTTCCTCGGCGATCGCGCCAAGGAGGGCTGGAAGAAAGTCGACGACATTCTCGACGTCTGGTTCGATTCAGGCTCGACCCATGCCTTCGTGCTGGAAGACGAACAGAACTTCCCGCAGCTCAGGGGCATTGTCCGCAAGCCGAAGGGCGGCAACGACCAGGTGATGTATCTCGAAGGCTCGGACCAGCATCGCGGCTGGTTCCAGTCCTCGCTTCTGGAAAGCTGCGGCACGCGCGGCATCGCCCCGTTCGACATGGTGCTGACGCACGGCTTCGTGCTCGACGAGCACGGCCGCAAGATGTCGAAGTCGCTCGGCAACACGGTCGCGCCGCAGGACGTGATCAAGAATTCCGGCGCCGATATCCTGCGCATGTGGGCGTGCGCGTCGGATTATGCCGACGATCTGCGCATCGGCGCGGAAATCCTGAAGACCAACGTCGAGACCTATCGCAAGCTGCGCAACACCATCCGCTGGATGCTGGGTTCGCTCGCGCATTTTTCCGACGAGGATCGCGTCGCCATCGACAAGATGCCGGAGCTGGAACGGCTGATGCTGCATCGGCTGGCCGAGCTCGATGTCGCGGTGAAGGAGGCGTATCGCGCGTTCGATTTCAAGCGCATCTTCGCGATGCTCAGCGCCTTCATGACGTCGGATCTCTCGGCTTTCTATTTCGATATCCGCAAGGACGCGCTGTATTGCGATCCGGTTTCGTCGGTGAAGCGCAAGGCGGCGCTGACCGTGATCGATCACCTGTTCCGCTGCACGGTCACATGGCTTGCGCCGATGCTGTGCTTCAGCGCGGAAGAAGCGTGGCTGTCGCGCTATGGCGACGATGCGCCGTCGGTGCATCTGCAGCTGTTCCCGGACGTGCCGGCGCAATGGCGTGACGACAAGCTGGCCGAGAAGTGGCGCAAGATTCGACTCGTAAGGCGTGTAGTTACGTCCGCATTGGAGCTTCAGCGTGCTGCGAAGAACATCGGTTCCTCTCTTGAGGCTTCACCGGTAGTCTATCTGGCGAGAGACTTTACAGGTCTCTTGTCCAATGACGACTGGGCTGAAGTTTGCATCACGTCAGGCTTTGAGGGGAGAGAGAACGAAGCAACTGCGCTTGGACAAGATGTTCCATACTCCGAAAAGGCGTGGGAGAAAGATGCGGACGAACTCTTTGCAGATCACGCAATCACGGAGCGAGTAGCTGTTGTGTTTAAGCGCGCGCATGGCAAGAAATGTGCACGCTCGTGGAAGGTCACCGAAAGCGTCGGCGAAGACCCGGCCTATCCCGACGTGACCCCGCGCGATGCACAGGCGCTCCGCGAATGGGACACGCTGCGCAAGGCCGCGGAGTAATCGCCGCGACCATGAACCTCAAGAGCTACCTCATCGGCCCCTTCACCCGCGATGGCGTCGCGGCAGCGCTCGTCACCGCGCTCGCCGACCAGGCGCTGAAGCTCTGGCTGCTCTACGGCTTCGAGCTCGGCAAGCTCGGCCGGGTGGTGATCCTGCCGTTTTTCGACCTCGTGCTGGTCTGGAACCGGGGCATCAGCTACGGCTGGCTGTCCCAGGATACCGCGGCCGGCATGTGGATGCTGCTCGGCTTCAAGGTGGTGGTGGTGGTCGTGCTCTGGGGCTGGTTGTCGCAGGCCGAGAATCGGCTGACCGCCCTCTCGCTGGGGCTGATCATCGGCGGGGCGATCGGCAATGCGATCGACCGGATGGCGCACGGCGCCGTGGTCGATTTCGCGCTTCTGCACATCACCACGCAGACCTGGGCCTTCAACTGGTACGTCTTCAACCTCGCGGATGGGGCCATCGTTGCCGGGGTGGCCGGTTTGCTGTATGAAACCTTTCTGGGCGGCCGCGCCGCAAAAGCGCCCTGATTTTTCGGGAGTTTCCCGGTCGGGGACGGGTATTGAACCGTGCGGGGACAGATCTTGCGAACAGCGACAGGGATGTCTGATTTGCGCTCCGATTTGCGCCTGGCCGGCTGGCGCCGCGGCCTGATGGCCGCCATTGCCGCCATTGCCCTCACCGGCGCCGTATCGGTTTCCGTTCCGTCGGTTGCGATCGCCAACGACGACGACGAGGAAGAGAGCCTCGAAACCAAGTTCATCAAGGGCCTGTTCGGCATCAACAATAACGGCTCGATCGATTATCGCGAGCGTCCGCCGCTGGTGGTGCCGCCCAATCTCGGCCAGTTGCCGCAGCCGGAAGCCAACGCGATCGCGAATACGCCGTCCTGGCCGAAGGAACCCGAAGCCGTCGAGCGCAAGAAGCGAGCGGAGGCCAAGAAGAAACAGCGGCGGACCAGTTCCGAAGAGGACGATCGCGCCCTGAGCCCGGCCGAGCTCAATGCCTATGGCCGCAAGCCCACCGGCAGCACTGTGCTCAACCCCACTGGCCCGCAGGATGCGGAATCGGACAGTCAGCGCCCGCAGCGGCCGAGCGAACTCGGATACAAGGGCGGCCTGCTTGGCGGTCTGTTCAAGGATAATTCGAAGCCGGAAGTGGCGACCTTCACCAAAGAGCCGGCGCGCAACGAGCTGACCCAGCCGCCGCCGGGGTACCGGACTCCGTCCTCGGCGCATCCGTATGGCCTGACGCCGCGCAAGGAGCAGGCGAAACCCTACGACTACGTTAACAGGCGCGGCACCGGCGAATAGCGTGTCGGAAATTTAATCATCCGCGCGTTCTGAAGGGCTTTGCAATTCCGTTTTGCCGGCCCAGATTGCCTGAGGGCCCGTCCGCCTGCATCGCAGGCAAGGGCGCTTGTGAGAACATTCATGATCCGCCGACGAACGCTACTGGCATCCTGCGCGGCCGCAGCCGCACTGATGTTTCTGAGTGTTGCCCCGAATCGCGCCGCTTCCGGCCCCGAGATATCGCATTTCAAGCTCGCCAACGGCATGGAAGTGGTGGTCATTCCCGACCGCCGCACGCCGGTCGTCACCCACATGGTCTGGTATCGCGTCGGCTCCGCCGATGAACCGCCGGGCAAATCCGGGATCGCGCATTTCCTCGAACATCTGATGTTCAAGGGGACCGAGAAAAATCCGGCCGGCCGCTTCTCCAAGGTGCTCGCGACCATGGGCGGCCAGGAGAACGCATTCACCTCGAGCGATTACACCGGCTATTTCCAGCGCGTGACCCGCGACCGTCTCAAGATGGTGATGGAGTTCGAAGCCGATCGCATGACCGGCCTCACGCTCACCGACGAAGCGGTGCTGCCGGAACGCAACGTTGTGCTCGAAGAGCAAAACAGCCGCGTCGCCAACAACCCCTCCGCAAAACTTGGCGAGGAAGTACAGGCCGCGCTTTATCTCAATCATCCTTATGGCCGTCCGGTGATCGGCTGGCGGCACGAGATCGAGAAGCTCAACCGTCAGGATGCGCTCGATTTCTACAAGCGCTGGTACACGCCGAACAACGCCATTCTGGTGGTGGCCGGCGATGTCTCCGCCGACGAGGTCAAGACGCTGGCCGAAGAGACCTACGGCAAGATTGCGCCGCGCGCCGAGATCGGCCCGCGCACGCGGCCGCAGGAGCCGGAGCAGCGCTCGGTCCGCAGCGTGACCTTCGCCGATCCGCGCGTGACGCAGCCGAGCCTGCAGCGCAGCTACCTCGTGCCATCGGCTGCCAATGCGAAGCCCGGCGAATCCGAAGCGCTGGAAGTGCTGTCGCAGATTCTCGGCAGCGGCAATAACAGTCGGCTTTACTCCAAGCTGGTGATCGAGAAGCCGATGGCGACCTCGATCGGCGCCTGGTACCAGGGCTCCGCGCTCGACCATACCCGCTTCGGCATCTACGGCACGCCGCGCAGCGATGTGACGCTGAAGGATTTGGAAGAGGCGATGGATGGCGTGATCGCCGAACTCGCCGAGAACGGCGTAACCAACGACGAACTGGAGCGGGCCAAGATCAAGCTCGTGGCCGACGTGGTCTATGCGCAGGATAGCCAGGCGACCATGGCGCGCTGGTATGGCGGCGCGCTGACCACCGGTCTTACCGTCGAGCATCTCAAGACCTGGCCTGACCGCGTCCAGAAGGTCACCTCGGATCAGGTGCGCGACGCCGCCAAGACCTGGCTCGACAAGCGACGCTCGGTGACCGGATATCTGGTCAAGGAGCACCCGAAGCCGCAGGAGCGCCGTTCATGATCGCCAACCGACTTTCGACAGGCCGCGCGTTCGCGCTGGTCGCGGCGGCCGCCGGTGCGCTGTTCGTGCTTGCGCCGCAGGCGCAGGCGGCAGCCAAGATCGAGCGGGTGGTGAGCCCGGGTGGCATCGAGGCGTGGCTCGTGCGCGAGCCGTCGGTGCCGCTGATCGCCATGGAGTTTTCGTTCAAGGGCGGGGCCAACCAGGATCCGGCCGGCAAGCCCGGCGTAGCCTACATGACGGCGGCCTTGCTGGACGAAGGCGCGGGCGATCTCGACGCCAAGGCGTTCCAGGCGCAAAGCGACCGCAACGCGGTCGAACTATCATTTCGGGCCAGCCGGGACGAGATTCGCGGCTCGCTCAAGGTTCTGAGCAATCGCCAGACCGAAGGCTTCGACCTGCTGCGGCTTGCGCTGACGCAGCCGCGTTTCGACAAGGAGCCAGTCGAGCGCATTCGCGCCCAGATGCTGACCGCGCTCAAGCGCGAGACCACGAGCCCGAACGAGATCGGCTCGCGATTGTGGTGGCGCACCGCGTTCCCGAACCATCCCTACAGCCTGCCGACCAACGGTACGCTTGAATCGGTGCCGGCGATCACCCGTGACGATCTGACCGCTTATACCGGACGCGTGCTGGCGCGCGACAATCTGAAGATCGGCGTGGTCGGCGACATCGATGCCGCAGCGCTCGGGACCGTGCTCGATCAGGTGTTCGGATCGCTGCCGAAGACCTCGCAACTGCAGCCAGTGCCGAGTGTCCGCCCCGATGTGCTCGGCAAGCGGCTCGAGGTTTCCCTCGACGTACCGCAGACGGTGGTCGCGTTCGGCGGTCTCGGCATCGCCCGCAAGGATCCGGACTTCATCCCGGCTTTCATCGTCAACCACATCCTGGGTGGCGGCTCGTTCTCCTCGCGGCTCTACAACGAGGTGCGCGAGAAGCGCGGGCTGGCCTATTCGGTCTATTCCTATCTGCTGCCGCTGGACGCCACTGCGCTGTTCATGGGCGGCACCCAGACCCGCGCCGACAAGGCGGACGAGACCGTCGGGCTGATCCAGCAGGAAATCCACCGGCTGGCCGAGAACGGCCCGACGCTCGACGAGCTTGAGCGGGCGAAGTCGTATATCCAGGGCTCCTATCCGCTGAACTTCGATACGTCTACGAAGATTGCAGCGCAGCTGGTGCAGCTTCAGGTCGACGATCTCGGCATCGATTACTGGGAACGCCGCAACGGCCTGATCGACGCCGTCACGCTCTCGGACGTCAAGCGGGTCGCCAGCCGTCTGCTCAATGGCGGCGTGCTGTTCACCGTGGTCGGGCGCACGCAACCGACTGCCGCCGCGAAGCAGGGCGGCTGATCGCTCAAGGGATGGCGCGCTCGGTCTGCACATGGCCGAGCGCCGCACGGTTCCCGTTATAGGCGCGATCGTATTCGATCACCTGCGCGACTTCGGCCCGCGCGTCTTCGCCGTAGATTTTGCCGATCAGGTACAGCGTCGCGTCGATTGCGAGCGAGACGCCGCCGCCGGTGACGACCGCGCCGTCGTCCACCACGGCAGCGGCCTGAGCGCGCGACGTGGGCGCAAACGAGGCAAGCTCCTGCAGTGGTGACTGCGCCTCGTTGCCGACCGCCGAGCGGCGCGTCGTGGCCATCCTGCCATCGAGCAACCCCGCGGCGCCGAGGATCATCGCCCCGGTACAGACCGACGTGACCTGCGCCGTCGACGGTTTGCGCAGAAAATCCAGCATCGCCGGATTGGCCGTTTCGCGCCGCCAGCCTGGCCCTCCGCACACCATGACGACATCGCAAACCGGCGCATCGGCGAAGCCCGCCTGTGCGATGATCGACAGTCCCCCGGCCAGTTCGACCGGCCCGGCCGTTTCGGCGATCGTCACGCTCTCGATTGCGGGCAACACGCGGCGCGCCATTGAGATCACGCCGACCGTACCGCCGATATCGATCGGCTCGACACCGTCATAGACCACGATTCCGAACAGCGCCGCGGCGTTGCGATCCTTCATCGGGCCTCCTGCAATTCGCATTCGCATTGCGCGCGATGCGTCGAATCTAGGCAGAGCCCGTCAGGCCGTGCCTTCCGAACGGGCCGGCCGGCACGCTCTGTGCGCACGATCGCTTGCGAATGCGCCGCAATCAACCGCGAAGCCACCGGCACCAACTGAATAAGCAACTGGTATGCCGGTTGCACTGTGAAGGTGCCCGGGCCCTCGAACCGCGAGATTTATCCGATGGATCGCCGCAAGTTTCTTGCTCTCAGCACGGGTGGAGCCGCCACCACCGCGCTGGCCGCTCCCGCTATCGCGCAATCGGCCCCGACCATTCGCTGGCGCATGACATCGAGCTTTCCGAAGAGCCTCGACATCACCTACGGCGCCGGCGAGACCTTCGGCAAATACGTCTCCGACCTGACCGATGGCAAGTTCGTGATCCAGCAATTCGCCGCCGGCGAGATCGTGCCGGGCCTGCAGGCGCTGGATGCCGTGCAGAACAACAGCGTCGACGGCGCCTATACTGGGTTGCTGTTCTACATCGGCAAGGATCCAACCTTCGCCCTCGGCGCCGCGGTCCCCTTCATGATGAATCCGCGCGCGCAGCACGGCTGGTATTATTACGGCGGCGGGCTCGATCTGATGAACGAGTTCATGGCCAAGTATAACGTCATCGGCTTCCCCTGCGGCAATACCGGCATGCAATGGGGCGGCTGGTTCCGCAAGGAGATCAAGAGCGCGGCCGATCTGAAGGGCCTGAAGATGCGTATCGCCGGCCTCGCCGGACAGGTCGCGACCAAGGCCGGCATCGTCACCCAGCAACTCGCGCCTGGCGACATCTATCCCGCGATGGAACGCGGCGTGATCGACGCGGTCGAGTATATCGGACCCTATGACGACGAGAAGCTCGGCTTCAACCGCGTCGCCAGCTTCTACTACACGCCCGGCTGGCAGGAAGGCGGCACGGTCTTCCACGCGATTTTCAATACCGAAAAGTTCAACGCGCTGCCGCCGCTCTACAAGAAGGCGATCGAGATCGCCGCGCAGGCGACCACCACCTCGATGCTCGCGCACTACGACACCAAGAATCCCGAGGCGCTGGCCCGGCTGGTCGGCGCCGGCGTGAAAGTATCGGTGTTCCCCCGTGATGTGATCGATACGATGTACAAGGCGTCGGAGGAGCTTTACGCCTCGATCATCGCCACCAATCCGGCCTTTGCGAAAATCTATACGTCGCAAAAGGAATTCCGCGACAAGAACTACAGCTATCATCAGGCCGCCGACTTCCAGTACGATCTGATGATGCTGCAACTGAAGCGCAAATCCTGACGGCGGTTTGCGAGACACAAGAGGGTACCGATGTCCGGGACTGACGCATTCGACCCCGACAAGGTCAGCTACGTCAGCTCGTTCGACGAGATCGCGGCGCGGCATCACCAGCCGATGTTGCGGGCGACCGGCAAGGTGCTGCCCGCGCTCGACCGGCATTGCCGCGCCATGATCGAACGCTCCACCTTCTGCGTGATTTCGTCCTTCGGTCCTTCCGGCGCCGACGTCTCGCCGCGCGGCGATCCGCCGGGCTTCTGCCGGATTCTCGACGACCGGCATCTGCTGCTGCCCGATCGGATCGGCAACAACCGCTTCGATACGATGGGCAACCTGTTCCACAATCCGGCGCTCGGCATGCTGTTTCTGGTGCCGGGCATGTCGGAAATCCTGCGCATCAACGGCACCGCGCGCATCACCGACGATCAGGCACTGCTGGCGCCGTCCGCGATGCGCGGCCAGGTGCCCAAGGTCGGCCTCGTGATCGCGGTGAAGGAGGCCTATCTGCACTGCGCCAAGGCGGTGAACCGGGCGAAGCTCTGGGACGCCGCGATGCATATCAACCGGGCCGAATTGCCGAGCTACATGGACATGCTGGGCGAGCAGGTCGAGGGACTGACGCGGGAAGAAAATCTCCGGCAGGACGCGGAAATGGCCCGGCGGGGGATGTATTAGCCATCCCGCGACAAGGTGGAACCGGGCGGCGCCGCCGACGTTGGCAGGGGTCCCCCTCATCCGCTAAAGCAGCCTCCATGATCGTTCAGTCCATCGACCTTGCCCGCGGGTCCGCCATCGGCCCCGACGGCATCTCCGACGCCGCCCTGGATGACGCACTGGCCCGCAGCGAGAGCGCGCTCGATTGGCTGCGGGCCCGTCATGCGGACAACGGCCTGCGGCTGCTGCAGCTGCCGGCGGAGCGCCATGACATCGCTGCCGTCCAGGCCGCGGCCAAGAGCCTGACCACAGGCGCGACCGATATCGTCTTTCTCGGCACCGGCGGATCGAGCCTCGGCGGCCAGACACTGGCGCAGTTGGCCGGTTACGCGGTACCCGGCGTCGGCGCGCTGCGGGTCGGCCCGCGCATCCATTTCATGGACAATCTCGACCCGCTCAGCTTTGCCCTGCTGCTGGCGCGGCTGCCGCTCGCGACCTCGCGCTTTATCGCGATCTCGAAATCCGGCGGCACCGGCGAGACCCTGATGCAGACCGCCGCGGCGCTTTCGGCCTGCAAGGCGGCCGGCTTGCAGGAGAGCATCGGCGGAATGTTCTTCGGTCTCAGCGAACCGGCGAAGCCCGGCAAGCGCAACGGCCTGCGCGATCTGCTCGAGCCCGAGGGCGTGACGTTCCTCGATCACGATACCGGCGTCGGCGGGCGTTTTTCGGCGCTGACCAATGTCGGGCTGCTGCCGGCCGCGATTCTCGGTCTCGATGTGGTTGCGCTGCGCGAGGGCGCCGAGGCGGCGCTTGCGCCTGCGCTCGACGGAAAGCCCGCGGCCGAGGTGCCATCGGCGCTCGGTGCCGCGCTATCGGTCGCGCTCGCGCAGCAAAACGGCAAGACCATTTCGGCGGTGATCGCCTATGCCGACAGGCTGGAGAAATTCGTCAAATGGTACGTGCAGCTTTGGGCCGAAAGCCTCGGCAAGGACGGCCATGGCACCACCCCGGTCGGCGCGCTCGGCCCGGTCGATCAGCACAGCCAGTTGCAGCTCTTCATTGCGGGACCGCGCGACAAGCTGTTCTCGGTGATCACGACCGGTGTTGCCGGGAAGGGGCCCGCGATCGATCCTGAACTCGCGCAGCGTGCGGGCGAACCGGAGTTCGGCGGCAAGACCATCGGCGATCTGGTCGCCGCGCAGGGGCGCGCCACGGCGGAGACGCTGGCCAAGAACGGGCTTCCGGTCCGCACCTTCCATCTTGAGACCATCGACGAGCGATCGTTGGGCGAATTGATGATGCATTTCATGCTGGAAACCATCATCGCCGCGCAGCTGCTCGGTGTCGATGCGTTCGACCAGCCGGCGGTGGAAGAAGGCAAGGTGCTGGCGAAGCGATATCTCGCGGGGAAGGACTGAGCGGGCGGCGGCGATTGCATGCCCTCCGACACCATAATCCCGCTCTACGACCGTCATGCGCAGGCTTATGACCGGCTGCGCGGACGCAGTCTGTTCGAGAAAACCTGGCTCGATGCGTTCGCCGCGCTGCTGCCGAAAGCGGGTAGCGTGCTCGACATCGGTTGCGGCATGGGTGAGCCGATCGCACGCAATATGATCGAGCGCGGCTTTGCCGTCACCGGCATTGACGCGTCGCCGTCGCTGATCGCGATGGCGCGCGAGCGCTTTCCGCGACAGACATGGATGACAGCCGACATGCGCTCGCTGTCGCTCGGCCGCACGTTCGACGGCTGGCATGGGACAGCTTCTTCCATCTGACGCCGGACGACCAGCGGACCATGTTCGGCGTCTTTCGCGATCATGCTGCGCCACGCGCCGCGCTGATGTTCACCAGCGGTCCGGCGCGCGGCGAAGCGATCGGCGAATTCGAAGGCGAGCCGCTCTATCACGCGAGCCTCGATCCGGATGAATATCGCGCGTTGCTGATGGCGCACGGTTTCCGCGTCGTGTCCCATGTCGCCGATGATCCCACTTGTAACGGCCACACGGTCTGGCTGGCGCAACGCGTGTGACGCAGGCCGTCCCGTTTTTACGGGCCCGGCTGGTTTTCAATCGTTACGCGAATTGGGTTAAAGTGGATCATGATCCGCGTCACCGATTCCATCAGCATCCATGAGGACGAGATCGAGGAGAGCTTCGTACGCGCCTCCGGTCCCGGCGGGCAGAACGTCAACAAGTTGTCCACTGCGGTGCAGCTTCGCTTCGACGTGCGGCGCTCGCCGTCGCTGCCGAACGATGTCGCGATCCGGCTGATGAAGCTCGCCGGCAAGCGGCTGACCAAGGACGGCGTCATCGTCATCATCGCGCAGACCGCGCGGACCCAGGAGCGCAATCGCGCCGAGGCGCGCGAGCGGCTGGTCGATCTGATCCGCGAGGCATCGGTGCGGCCGGTGAAGCGGCTGGCCACCAAGCCGACCAAGGCGTCCAGGACCAAGCGGCTTGAAGGCAAGAAAATCCGCAGCAGCGTCAAGGGTATGCGGGGCAAGGTCCGGGAGGATTGACGGTTGCTACGAGGATGGTCTTGACATTGTAGGAATAAAAGCATATACCCTCTCCACCCCGCTCATGAGGGGCGTCAACCGGTGACGCCAGTTGATGGAGCGGGGTGCGGCGCCTGCGGGCCGTGGTTCGTCGCCACGGCACCCGGGCTGCATGGGGGCACCGCCCGGGGTCACTAGGGACCCCTGCCGGGAGCCGGCTGACGCCATGCGCAGATCAAGGCGCATGGAGGCAAAGCGCGGCCCCATGCAGACGAATCGTCGCCAATGATGCGCCGTGAGGCGGCCGCGCGTTGGCAACAGCGCGTGGCGTATCAGGAATGCCCTGCGTCTTTCGGCGCATCATTCCCCTCACTTTTCCCCGAGACTGCGGCGTGCCCGCGCCGGCCAAAGAACAGGGCCGGCGGAGCTTTTCGCGCGGAGGTCCTGTATGTCGTTGTGGTCATCATCTTTGCTCGCGCGGATCTCGCGCGCCCCGCGGCCGCATCGCGCAATCGGGCCATGCGCGCCAAATGCTTGAATTCGCGGGACGTTTGGGTTTGTCTCCACCTGAAAAACAAGAACAGGCTGTGACGGGAGTGTTTCGTGCTGAGGTTCGGAATTTTCGATCATCTCGATGCCGACGGGTCGTCGCTGGGGGAGATGCTGGAGCACCGGCTCGGGCTCCTCGAGGTGATGGACCAGGAAGGCTTCTACGGCTTCCACATGGCCGAGCATCATTCGACGCCGCTCGGCTGGGTGCCCTCGCCGAGCGTATTCGTCTCCGCCGCGATCCAGCGCACCAAGCGGCTGCGCATCGGCCCGCTGGTCTACGTTCTGCCGATGTACCACCCGCTGCGTGTCTTCGAGGAAATGTGCATGCTCGATCACATGAGCAATGGACGTTTCATGCTCGGTGTCGGCCGAGGCGCAGCGATGGTCGAGCATCAGCGCTATGGCGTCGATCCGGCACATGCGCCCGCGATGTATCACGAGGCCTATGCGGTGATCATGAAGGCATGTGACTCCGACATCCTGAATTTCGAGGGCAAGTACTACAATTTCAAGGATTACCTCGTTCAGTCGAAGCCGGTGCAGCGCCCGCATCCACCGGTCTGGTATGGCGCGCCGAATGCCGATGCTGTCGGCTGGGCGGCGCCGAATGCGGTCAACATCGTGTCGCTCGGGCCGACCACGCGCGCGCGTGCGATTACCGACCGCTATCGCAAGGACTGGGCGGAACTGGGCCGCAACGCCGCCGAGATTCCGATGATGGGCATCACCCGCCATATCGTCGTCGCCGACAGCGACGCTGACGCAAAGGCCATGGCGCGGCCCGCCTACGCGATCTGGCGCGAGGCGATCGAGATGTTGTGGAAGCGCTCCGGTGTGCCCTTCGTTCTCAACCCGGTCTATCCGGAAAGCTGGGACGAACTGGAGTCGATCGGGCATGGCGTCGCCGGAAACCCCGCGACGGTGCGCGATTATGTCGGCAGGCTGCAGGCGGAAAGCGGCGTCAATTACGTGCTGGGGCAGATGATGTTCGGCCACATGTCATTCGAGCAGGCGTCGCATTCGATCCGCCTGTTCGCGCGCGAGGTGATGCCGGCCTTTACTGCGCGTGTGGCGGCCTGACGGCGATGAGCGCAGCCAGCCCGCGCAAGCGCATCCTGATCCTGCCCGGCGACGGCATCGGGCCGGAGATCATGGCCCAGGTGCGACGCGTGGTGGAATGGTTCGCGTCCAGGCGCGGTCTCGATATCGACTTGCGCGAGGAACTGTTCGGCATACCGGCATGGCACGCGCACGGCTCGGTCCTGCGCGACGAAACATGGCACGAGATCGAAGCCGCGGACGCGATCCTGTTCGGTGCGATCGGGTCGCCAGAATACGATGCCATCCCCGGCGTGCGCGAGGGCACCGGGCTCCTGCGCATGCGTGTCGAATTGAACCTCTTCATCAATCTGCGGCCGGTTCGCGCGTTCCCCGTTCTCGCTGCGGTGTCGCCGCTCCGGCCCGAGGTGCTGGGCAACACCGATCTCGTGATCGTGCGCGAATTGACCGGCGGTATCTATATCGGCGAACCGCGCGGGATCGAGACGGCCGATGGCGTGCGCCGCGGCGTGAATACCATGGCCTATAGCGAACCCGAGATCGAGCGGATCGCGCGCGCTGCATTCGAACTCGCGCGCACGCGCAGCGGCCGCGTCTGCTCGGTCGACAAGAGCAACGTGCTGGAGGTGAGCCGGTTGTGGCGCGAGGTGGTGCAGACCCTGCACGATACCGACTATGGCGACGTCGCGCTGTTGCATCTGTTCGTCGACAATGCAGCGATGCAGCTCGTGCGCGCGCCCGCGCAATTCGACGTGTTGCTGATGGAGAACCTGTTCGGCGATATCCTGTCCGATATCGGCGCCGCGGTCGCGGGCTCGATCGGCATGCTGCCGTCGGCCTCGATGAACGGCATGTATGCGGGCGGCGAGCGGCGACATCGCGCGCTGTATGAGCCGATCCATGGCAGCGCGCCGGATATCGCGGGCAAAGACATCGCCAATCCGTGCGGCGCGATCCTGAGCTTTGCGATGTGCCTGCGCCATACCTTCCTGCGGCCGGACGAGGCCGATGTCCTGGAGGCCGCCGTGATCCGGGCGATCGCCGGTGGTGCGCGCACCGCCGATATCGCGCTGCCGGGTCATCCGCCGGTCTCCACCGTGGCGATGGGCAACGCGATCCTGGGCGAACTCGATGCGATGGCCGATGTGCCAGTTGCTGCCCACGCTTGACGGGGCTCCGCGATTGAGGCCTCTAACAGCGTCACTCCTCTCATCAATGCGTGGTCCCGTATGTCATCCGCTCCTGCGCGTCTCGAAGACACCCTGAAATCCGGCAAATTCGTCCTCACCGCCGAAATCACCCCGCCGGTGTCCTGCGACAAGAACGATCTTCTGGAGAAGGCGCTGCCGCTGCGCGGGCTAGCCGACGCGGTGAACGTCACCGACGGCGCCGGTGCCCGCGCGCATATGGACTCGGTGACCGCCGCCACCATCCTGCTGATGAATGGGATCGAGCCCATCCTCCAGCTCACTTGCCGCGACCGCAACCGGCTCGGGCTGCAGGGTGCGCTGATGGGCGCCGCCGCCATGGGCGTGCGCAACCTGCTGGCGCTGCGCGGCGACGATCCGACGCAAGGCGACCAGCCCGAGACCAAGCCGGTCTTCGATCTCGATGCCCGCGGCCTGCTCGCCACCGCAGCCCGCATGCGCGATGCCGGCGAATTGCCGTCGGGCAAGAAAATCGGGGGCAGGGCCGATTTCTTCCTCGGCGCCGCGGATGCCCCGATCGATCCCGCACCCGACTGGAAGCCGGCTGGCCTCAAGGGCAAGGTCGAGGGCGGCGCGCGCTTCGCGCAGACCCAGTTCTGCATGGATGCCGGCGTGCTGCGCCGCTACACCCAGCGGCTGACCGAGGAGGGCGTCATCCCCGGCCTCTCGATGATCATCGGCGTGGTGCCATTCCGTTCGGCCAAGTCGGCGCGCTGGATCAAGGAGAAGCTGTTCGGCTCTGTGGTGCCGGATGCGATGATCGACCGCATGGAGGCGGCCGCCGATCCGGTCGCCGAGGGCAAGGCGATCCTCACCGATTATCTGATGGAGATTTCCGAAATCCCCGGCGTTGCCGGTGCGCATATCATGGCGCCGATGAATGACGACGCCGTGCCCGAGGTGATCGAGGCGTTCCGGAAGCGCAAGGCCGGATAACGCGGACAGCAAGGCGGGCCGATGTCTCGGATTCGTGAGTCTTTGAAAGCCCGCCTCGCGCGCCGCGATTTCGTTATCGGCATCGCGCCGAAATTCTCGTCCGCCGATCTCGTGGCCGCGCTGGCTCCGCGTTTCGACTATATCTTTCTCGATTGCGAGAATGCCGGGCCGGATGTCGAGCGCATCCCAGACCTCGTGCGCGCGGCGCATGCGGGCGGCGCCGCGGCGCTGCTTCGTCCCTGGTCGAAGGACATGGGCGTGCTGCGCCGCTATCTCGGCTGCGGCATTGACGGCTTCATCATGCCGGATGTGGAGAGCGCGGAGGAAGTCGCATCTGCGCGCTCGCTGATGGCCGAGATCCATCCGGCCGACGCCGACACCATGCTCTATTTCGCGCTGATCGAGACCGTGCGCGGTGTCGAACAGGCGCGCGATATCATGCTCGCCGATGGCTGCGATGCCACCCAGATCGGCACATCGGATCTCGCGGTGTCGATCGGGCTGCCGCGGCGCGGCGACCATGAAAAGGTTCGCGACATTGCCTTCCGGCTGCTGGAGCTGGCGCGCGCGCTCGGCAAGTCGGCCGGCTGTCCGGTGAACAAATACGGCGTGCAACCGGTAATCGACGCCGGCGGCAATTGCGTGATGCTGTTCATGCCCGACGTGCTGTCCGCGGGCGTCGATGCGACGATGGCCGACTGGCCGGTGCGAAAATAGGGGGCGCAATTCAGGCGCGCTTCGACCGCATCCGGTCTACAGGTGCAAATGCACTGATCGCATTTTAAATCGAGCACGCCGAAAACTGGCGCCCAACATCCCGCACCGCCATGCGGTTGCTTTTTTGGGGCCGCTGCCCTATATGGGTGGTTCGAGAGCTTTTCGGCCGAATACGTGGCCCGTCGATAAGACGCGCCTGACAACGACATTCACCTCAAAATCTCGAAACGAACCGGCCGCGTTCACGCGCGGCTCTATACACGCATATATGAAGGATAGGCTCCCATGCAGACGGGAACCGTGAAGTGGTTTAACGCAACCAAGGGCTTCGGATTCATCCAGCCGGACGACGGCGGACAGGATGTCTTCGTGCATATCAGCGCCGTCGAACGCGCAGGCATGCATGGCCTGAACGAAGGCCAGAAGGTCTCGTTCGAGGTCCGTGCTGACCGCAAGACCGGCAAGTCCTCGGCCGACAATCTGAAGGCCGCCTAAGGCACAGCGAGCGGGCCTTTCGCCACGGATGTACTGGCAAGGCCCGCTTTTTGAGCGGCGACGCAGCGCGTCGCCGTGAACTCTGCCTCCTGTAACCATTTCCCCGCGAAATGGCAGCGTCCAATATCCGGCAGGGAGGGGAGGTATCATGGCTGAAAAACAGACCGACGCGGACAAGCTGGCCGCGATGAAGGAATACCGCTCGCAGCACGATGCTGCGGTCGATCGCATGGCGGCGCTCAAGGCCGCCCGTCTCGCCCGCGATGCCGGGGCTTCGGATGCCGAGGTCAAGGCGCTGGCGACCAAGAAAAAGCCGGCTGCCAAGAAAGCGGCCGCGAAGAAGAAGAAGCGCTGAGGCGTTCTTCACAGGCGACAGCAGCGGGCTGCAAACAGCGAACCGCGCGATTTCGCCAACAATCCGTCAACCATTCTGATTATCTTGATCCCGGCTTGAACCGTTTTCATACCGGTGACGACGCATGCACGGGGGCGTAACCCCTGCGGGAGAAAGCCCGCCCGAATCCCCGCGGCCCGATACCGGGCCCGATCAGGAACGCGTGGTCGCGATGCATAAGCCGTTTTCGGTGCCGTTGATTCCGCAGGGCGGCGACGCCGTCCCCCAGGCCATCGTCTTTACCGGCGAGCGCGGCGAATTCCGCAAGCTCGTCACCCGCGGCGCGTTTCTCGAACTGATAACGCTCGGCTTCTACCGCTTCTGGCTCGCGACCGATATCCGCCGGCATTTGTGGTCGCATACCGAGGTGCATGGCGACGCCGCCGAATATACCGGCACCGCGAAAGAACTGTTCCTCGGCTTCCTGGTCGCGATGGCGATCCTGGTGCCGGTCTATGTCGCCTATTTCTTCGCCGGCCTCGAAGCCGAGCGGATACAGGCCTTCGCCTCGATCCCGCTGATCGCCTTCCTTTATCTGTTCACGCAATTCGCGCTCTATCGCGCCCGGCGCTATCGCATGACGCGCACGGTGTGGCGCGGCGTTCGCTTCAACATGGGCGGCTCCGGCTGGTCCTATGCCTGGCGCGCGGCGCTGTGGACGTTGTGGGTGTGGATGACGCTCGGTCTTGCGCTGCCGTGGCGCGCCGCTGCGCTCGAGCGATTCAAGATGCGCTACACCTCCTACGGAACGCTGCAGGGCTCGTTCGAGGGAACGGCCGGGCAATTCTTCAGGCAGGGCTGGTGGCTGTGGCTGCTGATGTGGCCGTCGGCATTTCTGATCTTCCCGATCCCGTTCTTCTACGCGATGTACAAGGCGATCGAGTGGCGCTGGTGGGTCAACGGCATGCGCTTCGGCGCGGTGCGTTTCGAAAGCGATCTCGATATCGCCGATCTGATGGGCTTTTACTGGAAGGTGATCGGCTGGCTGTGTCTGGTTTTTGTTCTGATGGCGATGTGGTTTGCGGCGGTGCTTGCGGTAGGGCATGCCGTCGCCGGCGGTGCGCTTGAAGGCGAGGCGAAGTTCGCGGCGGTGATGGGACACCCTGCCATTCTGGTCGGCATGGGTCTCGGCTATCTGATTGCAGCGTTGGCGTTCAACGTGATCTTCCGCATCTATCTGGTGCGCGACTTGTGGGCCAAAATCGCCGAGACCAGCGTGGTGCACAACATCGCGGCGGCCGACAATGTTGCGGTGATGGGTGATGCAGCGAGCGCGATCGGCGAGGGCTTCGCAGACTCACTGGATATCGGCGGGTTCTGACGCCATATCTCCAGCACCAGAGATACGGCGATGACCGATACGCAGACGCAGGACACGCACAGCCAGGACAGTGGCGCCGTCTTCTACGATGGCACCTCCAACCGCAAGCGCAGCGTCACGTTGCGCCTTGGTGATGCGCTGGACATCGTTGAGGACGGCGCGGTCGTCGCAACCTGGCCCTATGCCGATCTGCGCCGCGCCGATGGCAAGAGAGGACTGAGGCTGTCATGCGTGAGCGCCCTGCCGCTGGCGCGGCTTGAAGTCCCCGATCCCGACGCGGCGTCGAAACTCGCAGCGCTTTGCCCGCAACTCGATGCGGGCCGCGGTCCGGCGCAGACCGGACGCATCGTGGCGTGGTCGGTCGCGGCTGCGGTCTCGATCGTGCTGGTCACGATCTACGGCATTCCGCTGCTGGCGGACCGGCTCGCGCCGCTCGTGCCCTTTGCCGTGGAAAAGCGGATCGGCGAGGCCGTCGACCGGCAGGCGAAGGCCGTGTTCGGCGGACAAGTCTGTGCGCGGTCCGACGGACAAGCGGCGTTCGACAAGATGATGGCGAAGATCAGGGACGCGAGCGGCTTCGATGCTCCGCTCGAGGCGCAGGTGCTCTCCTCCAGCGTTCCGAACGCCTATGCGCTCCCGGGCGGCAAGGTCTATCTGCTCGACGGGCTGCTTCAGCGCGCGAGGAATGTCGATGAAGTCGCGGGTGTCATGGCGCACGAACTCGGCCACGCGCATTACCGCGACGGCCTGCGCAAGATCATCCAGACTGGCGGATCGTCCTTTTTGATCGGCCTTCTGTTCGGCGACGTGACCGGCGGCTCTGCGGTGCTGTTCGCGGCGCGCTCGATCGTCGATGCATCCTATTCGCGCGAGGCGGAGAGCCGCGCCGACGCCTTCACCGTCAAGGCCATGAACGGACTCGGCCGCTCGCCGCGCCCGATGGGCGAATTTCTGGTGCGGATTACTGGTGGTGGCAAGGTCGCCACCGTGATCGACAGCCATCCGCTCAGCGCCGACCGGCTGGACCGCATGAAAAAGGAGGATCGCGGGGTGACCGGCCCGCCGATCCTGACCGAGCAGGAATGGCAGGCGCTGAAGCAGATCTGTGCCGACGTGAAGAAGGATGCCGGCAAGGGCTCCGAACGGTTCATCGACCGCAAGAATTGACCGCGGGACCGGCTGGCGGCGCGGGCGCGCAGGAAATGCGCTTTCCGCCCGGACTGCCAGCGCTTCGGCCCGGCCTCGGCTTGCGCCCGCGGCGGATCGCGGCTATCTGGAGGCCCTGATGCTCCCTTCGTCTAGCGGTTAGGACGCGGCCCTCTCAAGGCTGAAACAGGGGTTCGATTCCCCTAGGGAGCGCCAGCCGCTATTCTTCCATGTTGATTTCCTTTCACTTTCTACCGTCTTTCCCAAACTCGCAGAAGTGATTTGGGGAGCCACGCTGTTTCGCCGTTGCTCGAGCTTGATCACCGCACCTTCTGCGAGCCGAGATTGATCGGCCTCTTCCATGTAACGTTCCGCTTCCGAAAGCGTGGTGTGTCCGAGGATCGCCATAGTCTCTTTCGTGGTTGCTCCGGCCTCTGCGAGTCGGCGTCCGGCCGCTTTGCGCAAGCCGTGTGGTTGGCATTCCAAGGGAAGTCCGGCGGCATTGATCGCCTCCCGCAACCATTGGCTAAAGCCATCCACTGAGAAAGCCTTTCCATACGCCGTCGTCAGAATTGAGACGTGCTTACGGTCGGCTGCTTGCAGTGCCTCGAGCGTATCCGAGTGGAGAGGAATAGTTAGACGACGGCCGGTCTTCTGCTGCTGCACATTAATTCTGTAGTCAGGCGTTATTTGGGACCATGTCATCCGCACGACATCCGATCGCCGTTGGCCTGTCCCGAGGAAAAGTTCAAAGGCCAAGCGTTGCGGCGAGCCGATCGGCCACCGCTCCCGGAAGATGTCGATCTCTGCTTCGGTCCAAGATCGAATGCGTTGGATCTTCGGTCGCTTAATGCCGATAGAGGGATCGGACTTCAGTAATTCGATGTTGATTGCGTGTTTGATCAAGATCCGAAGCTTTTTGAGCGTGTCCAGAGCGGCACCGGGCCGATCCGCGTAAGGCTCTAGAAGTTTAATGATTCGCTTGCGCGTCAGGCCGGAAACCTCACGATGACCATGGTCATCTCGGATGGCTTCCAGGCGGCTCCGGTAACCGGCTTTGCTAGTTTTGCGAAGATTGATGAACTCGGCGCTTCGCATATACGACGCAATCAGCCACGAGATCGTGCCCGGCGCAGACTTTGAGAGCGATTGCCGCGCAGGCGGTGCATCCCCGACCAACAAGGCGCGGTAGGCCGACGCGAAATCTTGGCTGGCCGGATCGTTCGGAAGACGAAATCTGGCTCCCTTTCCCTTCCGAAAATAAAGGTAGGTGTGACCCTTGACGTGATTGCGCTCGACGAACGGGGGAAGTCTACGCGGCATCGATGTCCTCCCAACTGTCATCGCCCGATCGTGCATTTCGTCGGGGCAGTTCGTTAACGGCGTCGTCAAGATCGCGCACATCCCACGCGATACGATTCTGTCCGAGACGTTTCGGCTGGGGCATCGTACCGCTGGCAACAAGACTATCGAAGGTATTGCCGCAAACGTTTACATAAGCCGCAGCTGCCGCTCGACCGAGCAAGCGAGGGGGAAGATTGTGAGGAAGCGAGGTGTACTTGCGCATGCTTCGTCCGTGACGGCTTAGTGTTCGAATGGCGGAGTTTCGCTCGGTAGAGGCATTGATTTAGCTCAGCGAATGCGGCGCGGATTTTTTGCCTGCAAATGCTTCAACGACTGACCAGAGGGTCATCAAACCAAAGGATCTCGTTTGAAGGAGATCTATGAGATGGTCATCGCCCCCCCAGTACTTTTCGCGATGATCTCCCAAGGCCCAATAATAGACTTTCTCGATTAGGTCCGCGGTTCGCCCATTTTCTGAAAGGCGCTCGATTGTTACGCACGCTCGGGGCCTAGGAGCGTAGAAATCGACGCTAATAGTCGTGCGCTCGGGATATTGGCCTTTCGCCAAAGGTTGCCCGCGAGGATC
Organism: uncultured Hyphomicrobiales bacterium; assembly: GCA_964641065.1. Taxonomy (GTDB): domain Bacteria; phylum Pseudomonadota; class Alphaproteobacteria; order Rhizobiales; family Xanthobacteraceae; genus Pseudorhodoplanes. The sequence goes on from CAZXJZ010000044.1 coordinate 22,428, forward strand.
CTGAATGAGCTGGCCCTCAGCGAGGCAGTCGAGAATTCTGGTAAGCACTTCAAGCAGTGTATGTCCTTCGGCGAGGCCAACAAGCGAGCCGACGGTCGTCCACCCGCCGACGTCTCCTGCGGCCAGGTTAACTGCGCGCAGGCCGGCATAGGATTCGAAGTTCGCGATATTGAGCGCCGCGCCGGTGATGGGCGTTGCCGCGACGGCTATGATGAGCGCAGCGGCGTCGCTAAAGGTGGTTACAGCCGAGCGGCCTCGGCCAGAAACTTTCCGATAGCCATGCACCACAAGAAGACGATCATAGAGGGAGACGGTCTTGCGATGGACCCCAAATCTTAGCGATACGACATCGATGATCTGGGCGGGTGTCGGCATCGCGAATCTCCTCCATCTGAATAAAAATCAGATGGGGCCTGTAGTCAATCCATTTAATAAAAAATCATATGGAGTTCCTGGCTTTTGTGGAAGCCGAGCTCTCGCTTTGGGAACGGGTATCGACAACTGGTAAGTGGCCAATAAAAGTACAACTTTTGGGGATAGGGCCGTGTTCGAACAAACCTTCAAAAACATCGACGACGTTCTGTGGAAAGAGGCCGGCTGCGCCACCGAGCTCGACTATACCGAGCAGACCTCCTGGATGCTGTTCCTGAAGTACCTGGACGACCTGGAGAGGGCGAACGAGCAGCGTGCCTTGCTGGAAGGCAAGCCCTATCAGGCGATCATCGACAAGGGGCATCGCTGGTCGGTCTGGGCCGCGCCGAAGAAGGATGGTTCGTTCGATCACGACAGGGCCAAGACCGGCCCTGATCTGATCGAGTATGTCGACCGCGACCTGTTTCCCTATCTTCAGGGCTTCCGCACGCGCGCCGAAGGGCCGGACACGATCGAGTACAAGATCGGCGAGATTTTCGGCGAAATCAAAAACCGCTTCCAAAGCGGCTATTCGCTGCGCGACGCGCTGGAGCTGATCGACCAGCTCCGCTTCAACACGCAAGCCGAGAAGCACGAGCTGTCCGAACTCTACGAGGGCAAGCTCCGCAACATGGGCAATGCGGGCCGCAACGGCGGCGAATATTACACGCCGCGCCCGCTCATTCGCGCCATGATCAAGGTGGTTGATCCGCAGATCGGCGAGCGCGTCTATGACGGCGCCTGCGGTTCGGCGGGCTTCCTGTGCGAAGCCTTCGACTACATGCTGCCGCAGGCAGCTTCCACCAAGGCGCGCCGGACGCTGCAGGAGACGACCTTCTTCGGCAAGGAGAAGAAGAGCCTCGCTTACGTCATCGGCATCATGAACATGATCCTGCACGGCATCGAGGCGCCGAATATCGTCCACACCAATACGCTTGGCGAGAACATCGCCGACATCCAGGACAAGGACCGCTTCGACGTCGTGCTGGCCAATCCGCCATTCGGCGGCAAGGAACGGCCGGAAGTGCAGCAGAATTTCCCGATCAGGACCGGCGAGACCGCCTTCCTGTTCCTGCAGCATTTCATCAAGTCGCTGAAGGCCGGCGGCCGCGCCGCCATCGTCATCAAGAACACGTTCCTGTCGAACACCGACAACGCATCGGTGGCTTTGCGGAAGGAGCTTCTGGAAAACTGCAACCTGCATACGGTGTTGGACATGCCGGGCGGCACGTTCCAGGGCGCGGGCGTCAAGACGGTGGTGCTGTTCTTCGAGAAGGGCGCGCCAACACGGAAGATCTGGTTCTACAAGCTCGATCCGGGCCGTAATCTCGGCAAGACTAACCCGCTCAACGACGACGACCTGAGGGACTTCGTCGCGTTGCAGACCAAGTTCAGGGACAGCGAGAATTCGTGGACGGTCGATGCGAAGAGCATCGAGAAGACGACCTTTGATCTTTCGGTGAAAAATCCGAACAAGGCAGACGAGGCTGAATTGCGCGATCCAAAGGAGATTATTGCGGAGATGGCGGCGCTGGATGCAGAGAGTGCAGCGATCCTCAAAAATGTTGAGACGATGCTGTGAAAGAGGGGTGGGCTACAAAATCGATTGGAGAGGCGTGCGAGGTCGTCGCCGGACAATCGCCTGCAGGGTCGTCTTACAATTCGGATAGCAAGGGGCTGCCTTTCTATCAAGGCAAGAAAGAATTCGACGAAAGGTATATAGGGCCGCCAACTACCTGGACGACAGAGGTTACGAAGCGGGCGAAGGCAAATGATATTTTGATGTCAGTCAGGGCGCCAGTTGGGCCAATAAATTTCGCAACTCAAGAAATTTGTATTGGAAGAGGACTGGCAGCAATCAGAGCAAAGCAAGGACTCGATCAGAATTTCCTTTTCTATTTCTTGCTTTCGATTCAGTCTCAGATCAACGGCCGTGATGGAGCGGTATTTCCCTCGATCAGTAGAAATGAGATTTGCTCCATCTCATTGCCGGTGCCGCCGCTCCCCCAACAACAACGCATTGTAGCCATTCTGGACGAGGCCTTTGCGGGGCTGGCGACCGCGACCGCCAATGCCGAGAAAAATCTCAAGAATGCGCGGGATTTGTTTAATGGCTATCTAAGTTCGATATTCGCAGAAGAAGACGACGGAAGCGTTCGGAGAGTACTGTCAGATCTTTGTAGGGGGATGACTGTAGGTCACGTAGGGCCGATGGCAACTCGATACAAACCCAGTGGCACTCCATTCTTGCGTTCCCAAAATATTAAGCCGTTTGAAATCAGTCTAGACGAAGTCGTTTTCATTGATGACGATTTTCATCGTTCACTATCGAAGTCCCGACTAAGTCCTGGTGACGTGGCCATTGTTAGAACAGGCTATCCAGGGACTGCTGCTGTCATTCCTGAAGAATTAAAAGACGCAAACTGCGCGGACCTGGTGATCGTGCGGCCGGGCGATGAAATTATGCCTGATTACATTGCTGCCTTTTTCAATTCTTCACACGGAAAGCGTTTGGTGGGTGGGGCGGCGGTTGGAGCTGCACAAAAACACTTTAATGTCACCGCTGCCAAGGCGGTAAAAATAAAACTTCCAAATATTGGCGAACAGAAGCGGATCGTTAATGGCATCAACGCAATGCGGTACCAATGTCGCATGCTAGAGTCTGTCTACCAGAGGAAGTTGGCGCATCTTGCTGCATTGAAGCAAAGTGTTCTTGAGCGGGCCTTCTCGGGCGAGCTGACGTCGCCGCCCTCGCATGCGATCAAAGAGGCGGCGGAGTGAACGAGGCCGAGACTCGCGCTGACCTGATCGATCCCGCGCTGCGGACGGCGGGGTGGGGTATTATTGCCGATAGCCGGATGCGAATGGAGATGATCTGTCCCGGCCGCATCGAGGGCGCGGGGCGGCGCGGCAGACGAGAAATTGCCGACTACGTCCTCACCTTCCGCAATCACAAGCTGGCGGTGATCGAGGCGAAAGCAGAAGACAAAGGCCCGACCGAGGGCGTGGCGCAGGCCAAGGCCTATGCCGAGAAGCTGCAGGCACGCTTTGCCTTCGCCACCAACGGCCGCAAAATCTATCGCATCGACATGAAGACCGGCGCGGAAGCCTATGTCGAGCGCTACCCGACGCCGGACGAATTGTGGGCCGAGGTCTTCCAGGAAACGAACGAATGGCGTGAGCGCTTTGGCGATGTTCCCTTTGAAGGGGGCGGCAAGTGGGAGGCGCGCTATTACCAGCACAACGCCATCGAGAACGCGCTGGAGGCAATCGCAGCTGGCAAGCAGCGCATCCTCCTGACGCTGGCGACCGGCACGGGCAAGACCGCGATCGCATTCCAGATAGCGTGGGCGCTGTTCCAGAGCCGCTGGAACCTGTCGCGCAAGCCGGAACGGCGGCCGCGCATCCTGTTTCTCGCCGACCGCAATATCCTCGCCAACCAGGCGTTCTTGTCGTTCTCGGCCTTCGGTGAAGACGGGGCGCTGGTGCGCGTGAAGCCGGAGGACATCCGCAAGAAGGGCGCAGTGCCGAAGAACGCCTCGGTGTTCTTCACCATCTTCCAGACCTTCATGAGCGGCACCGGGCCGGACGGCAAGCCCGCGCCTTATTTCGGCGAGTATCCTTCGGACTTCTTCGACTTCATCATCATCGACGAGTGCCATCGCGGCGGAGCTAACGACGAGAGCAACTGGCGCGGCATTCTCGAGTATTTTGCGCCGGCGGTGCAGCTCGGGCTCACCGCGACACCGAAGCGAAAGGACAACGTCGACACCTACAAGTATTTCGGCGAACCGGTTTACGTCTATTCGCTGAAGGACGGCATCAA
>CAZXJZ010000045.1:0-25523 GCA_964641065.1 uncultured Hyphomicrobiales bacterium
TTCGCGCGATAGGCGATGCCCCAGACGATCTGGCCGAGCGCCAGGGTGATCATCAGGAAGCCAAGCCCCGGCGCACGCAGCGACAGCATTCCGAATATACCCGCGCATATCGTGGACAAGGCCAGTGCGGCGATCGCGGCGAGCAGCGGATTCCAGCCGGCGACCGTAAGCAGGATGCAGGTATAGCCGGCCACGCCGATATAGGCGGCATGACCGAGCGACACCATGCCACCGAAGCCGAGCATCAGGTTCAGGCTCAGAGCGAGGATCGCGAAGATCAGACACTGAGTCGCCATGTTGATGTAGAATTCATGCGTGATGATGCGCGGCAGTGCGATCAGCAGAATGGTTGCGACCACAAGTGCGATGAGATTGCCGCGGCTCACATCTGCACCCGTCCAAACAGGCCTTGCGGCAGGAAGACGAGCACCAGGACCATCGGCAGGAACAGCACGAAATAGGCGAGGTCGGGAACGAGCGCGATCCCGAAATTGTAGAGGAAGCCGACCACGAAGCTGCCGACGAAGGCGCCGAGCAGCGAGCCGGCGCCGCCGAGGATGACGACGATCAACGCCAGCGGCAGCATGTCCGCATCAAGTCCGGGATAGGCATTGAGGATCGGTCCGCCGAGCACGCCACCGGTCCCGGCCAGCGCCGCACCGAGCAGGAACACCATGGTGAACAGCCGGCCGACCGGAATACCGACGCCGCGCGCCATCTCCATGTCGTCGACGCCGGCGCGGATCATCGCGCCGATGCGGGTCCGCTCCATCAGGATGTAGAGCCCAACCGCAGCAACAAGTGCGAGGCCCAGCACGACCAGCCGGTAGGTCGGGAAGGCGAGCCCGAAGTAACGCAGTGGCGGACGCAACTCGGCGGGTGCCGGCAAAGGCATCGGATCGCCGGTCCAGATCAGAAGGCACAGATCGGCGATGATGAATGACAGCCCGAGCGTCACCAGCACCTGGCCCTGCGCGTTGCCGGGCAATTGCCGCAGGATGAAGCGTTCGAGGATAATGCCGACCAGGCCGACGCCAAGTCCCGCGCCGACCGCTGCGAGCCAGAAATTGAATTTCAGCGACAGCAGCGTGTAGCCGAAATAAGCACCCAGCATGAAGAACGCGCCATGCGCCAGATTCGGAATGCGCATCAGCCCGAAGATCAGCGAGAAGCCGGACGACAGCAGGAACAAAAGGCCGCCGAACGCGACCGAGTTCAGCGTTTGAATGATCCAAAATTGCATTGTGTGAAGCTTGCCCCGCCCTTTGACTCCCTTCCCCTGAACGGGGGAAGGAGGGGGAGGGGGTCATTGCAGAATAGACCCCCACCCGATTGTCCCGCTATCGCGAGGCAATCGACCTCCCCCGTTCAGGGGGAGGTGAAGAGCAGAAATCAGTTCTCCAGATTCTTCGCCGGCGGAAAGTCGCGCGAATAGACCGGCTGCTTCAGGAACTCCTCCGGCTTGTAGGTCCAGAACTGGCTGACATCCGGATAGGTCTTGACTACAGCATTGACGAGCTTGCCATCCTTGCGCTCGACCTTGCGAATATAGAGGTTGCCGACCACGTTGCCGTATTCGTCGAAATGCATCGGGCCGCGCAGCGATTCCTTGAGGTTGACGCCCTTCAGCGCCTTCATGAAGTTGTTCTTGTCCTCGATATTGCCCTTCACCTGCTTCAGCGCTTCTTCCAGCACCTCGCCGCAGAGATAGGTTTCCGCCGCATAGACGCCCGGATCGACCTTATAGTCCTTCTGGATCGCGGCGACGAAGCGCTTGTTGATCGGATTGTCGAGTTGCGCCGAATACCAGTTGCCGGTGATGGCGCCGAGCGCGTCGTCCCCCATCTGCTGCAGCAGCGACTCGTCCACCGGCGTGAAGCCACCAAGGATTTGCGACTTGTTGCCGTATTCGCGCAACTGCTTGATGAACTTGAAGCCGTTCGAGCCGGCATGCCCGGTATAGACGCCGTCGAGATCCGGCTTGAGCTGCGAGATATAGGTGCCGTAATCCGGTGCGTTCAGCGGCGTGAACAGCTTCTGCACAACCTTGCCGCCGGCGTCCTCGAAGGCGCGCAGGAAGCCGCCGACATTCTCGTGGCCGAAGGCGAAGTCGTCGGCGATTGCCGCGACGCGCTTCAGCTTCATGTCCTTGGCTGCGTAATCGCCGACCGGATGGCTCGGTTGCGCCGAGGTCGAACTCGGCCGCACCAGCCAGGGATTGGCCTTGCGCTGTGTCATGTCTTCGGCGCCAGCAACCGTGAGGATCGGCGTTTGCGTCGAGCGGATGTAATCGTCGATCGCGAGCGCTTCGAATGCGGCCAGCGGACCGATCAGCACGTTGACCTTCAGGCGCTCCACCAGCTCCTGCGTCTTGGTGCGCGTCTGCGCCGGATTGCCGCCGGTGTCGCCGGTATGCACCTCAACCTTGCGGCCGGCGAGTGTGTAGTTTTTTTCCCTGAAGAAGGCGGTGAGACCCTGCTCCATCTGTATGCCGCCGGAGGCGAGCGGACCGGTCTTGACGGTGAGGAAGCCGACCTGGATCGGCGCGGCCTGCGCGACCGCTGCAGGAATTTTGACGACCTGCGTGCTGACGCCGGCGGCGAGCGCGCCCTTGATGGCAGTGCGGCGAGAGACCTTCATGCAACCCTCCCTATGATGCGCATTTGCCGCATGATTTGCGGTCGATGCGTCTGATTGGCATTTCCTCAAGGCGGCGACGCTTCAGCGTCTTGTTTGTTGTGCCGTCACGAAGATTATAGCGCGCCTTCCCGGTCTCGCGTCCAGCGATCTTATGATCCTGCCTGCCTTGTTTTTGAACGCTGCGGAGTGGGCAGGAATGTGCATGGCACGCGTTCACACTAAAGATGCGGGATGTTGCACCTGCGAAGATGGTGCGACGAAGATCATGCACAGCCGGTTCGGTGGTGCGCCGCTGCCAACGCGCCGCCAACATTGAGCCGCTAACGCGATAGCATCGGAAACATCGCGGGTTTCTCGCCAGGTTTCTTTCACCATGTGATACCCGGCGGTGCGACCGCCGAATGAAAGGATGCGGCAAGTCATCCCGGCGGTTGTTTGATCGCGCGCAGACGAATATCCTCTCTTCATCCGGCGCACGACAGAAGCTCAAAGCAACGCGCCGGATCGGGTAGGAAACGTTCGGATTGCCATGACCGATGCCGTTCAGGCAGCGTCCGCGGCTCCAGTCACGTCTGCCACATCCGCCGGGCAGGCTTTGCGCAGCCTTGCGCGCAACGCGTTTCCGTTTGTCGTGGTCGGCATCATCTGGGAGATCGTGGCGCGCAGCGGGTCGTTCCCGAGCAAGCTGTTTCCGACGCTCGGCGACATTGCCACCGCTTTCTGGCAACTCACCGTTGCAGGCATCCTGCCCCATCACGCGTTCGAGACGATCCTGCGGCTGCTCGCGGGCTTTGCGATTGCCGCGGCGATCGGCGTGCTGATCGGGATTGCCATGGGCCGGTCGAAGCGCGCCGAAGACTATACGCTGCCGATCGTCGCCATGCTTGCGCCGATTCCCGGCATTGCCTATGCGCCGCTATTCCTGTTGTGGTTCGGGCTCGGCAACCTGCCGACGATACTCCTTGTCGCTTTCGTGTCGACTTTCCCGATCGTGTTCAACACATGGACGGGCGTCAAGGCGGTGAAGGAGATCTGGCTGCGTTCGGCGCAGGCCATGGGCGCGAGCGATCAAAAGGTTTTCCGCCATGTCATCCTGCCCGGCGCCCTGCCGTATATCCTCACCGGCTGGCGGCTCGGGCTTGCGCAGGCCTGGCGGGTGCTGGTCGGCGTCGAGATGCTCGCGGCGGTGTCTTGGGGCCTCGGCTGGCTGATCTTCGGTGCGCGCGAGTTTCTCAATACCGATGTGATGCTGGCGGGCGTCGCCGTGATCGGCATCATCGGGCTGACACTTGAGAAGCTCGTGTTCCAGAAACTCGAGGACTACACGCTTGTTCGCTGGGGTATGATGCGATGACGTTGACCGCAGAACGCATCCGCTCCTGGCGGCGCGCCGCAACCTCTGTCATCGCGCTGCTCGTCATTTATGAGGTTGCCGCGCGCAGCGGCTATTTTCCGGCCGTTCTGCTTCCGCCCTTGTCGAAGGTCGGCGCCACGCTATGGACCGCGCTGACTGACGGCACAATGCTGCACCACGCGTCCGCCACCCTCTACCGGGTGCTGGTCGGGATGACGCTCGCCATTATCGTCGCGGTGCCGCTCGGTGTACTGATGGCGCGCTTCAAGCGCGTGGAGAATTTCTGCCTGCCGCTTGCGAGCGCGCTGATGCCGATTCCTTCGCTTGCATGGGTTCCTGTCTTCATCCTGTGGTTCGGGCTCGGCAATACGGTCGCGATCCTGATCGTGTTCTATGCCGCGACGTTCCCGATCCTGCTCAATACCTGGTCGGGGGTGCGATCGGTCAACCCGCTGTGGCTGCGGGCGGCCGGCGCGATGGGCGCGAACGGGCAATCGATGTTCTGGAAGGTCATGATTCCGGCCGCGTCGCCCTTCATCATCACCGGCGTGCGGCAGGCGTTCCTGCGCGCATGGATCGCGGTGATCGGCGCGGAATTCCTGGCCGCTTCCGATTGGGGGCTCGGCTGGGTGATCTTCGATTCGAAGGAGTTCCTCGCAGCCGACATGATGCTGGCCTCGCTCGCGGTGATCGGATTCATCGGCTTTGCATTCGAGCGGCTGTTCTTCGGATCGATCGAGAAGGCCACCGTCATGCGCTGGGGGATGGTCCGTGCGGCGCGTACATAAGGAAAGGTGCAGCGGTCGGAATGGCTGAAATCGAAATCCGGGACGTTTGTCTCAATTACGATACTCCCGCCGGACGCGTGACCGGCGTGCAGGATGTGAGTCTCGATATCGACCGCTCGGAGTTCCTGTGCCTCGTCGGTCCGAGCGGTTGCGGCAAGTCCACGCTGCTTAACATCATTGCCGGATTCATTTCGCCAAGCGGCGGCGAGATCAGGATCGGCGGCAAGAAAGTCAACGGCCACGGCATGGACCGCGGCGTGGTGTTCCAGGATTTTGCCCAGTTATTTCCGTGGCGCACGGCGCTCGGCAATGTCGCCTTCGGTCTCGAAATGAAGGGCGTGCCGAAGGACGAGCGCGAAGCCATCGCGCTCGAGCAGTTGCGCCTGGTGAAGCTGGAGAAATTCGTCAAATCCTATCCGCACCATCTTTCCGGCGGCATGCAGCAGCGCGTCGCGATTGCTCGCGCGCTCGCCTATAACCCGGCGGTGCTCCTGATGGACGAGCCGTTCGCGGCGCTCGACGCACTCACGCGCGACGACATGCAGCGCCTGCTGGCGGATGTCTGGCGCGAGACCAAGAAGACCGTGATTTACGTGACCCACAATGTCTCGGAGGCGGTGTACCTCGCCGACCGGGTGATCGTCATGACGCCGCATCCCGGCACCGTGAAGGCGGAGATGCAGATCGATCTGCCGCGCCCGCGCGATCCGCTGAGTGTGGAATTTCTCGACTATCAGAAGAAACTGCTGCGAGAACTGGGCCAGATACAGAACTGAGAACAAATCCGGTTACGGCCGGCACAGGGAGGACTTAGCCATGACGACACGCAGGAATGGGCTGACCCGCCGAGATTACATCGTTGCGAGCGGTGCCGCGCTTGCCGCCGGAATTGGCGGGATGCGCTTCGCGGATGCGCAGATGGCGACGGTCCGTCAGGGTTATCAGACTAATATGTGGGGCATGCCGACCTATTATCTGCTGCGCTCCGGAGCGCTCGAAAAGCGCGGCCTGAAGTTCGAGGAATTCGCCGTGCCGTCCGGCAATCTCACCATGCAGCAGATGGTGGCGCGTCAGGTCGATCTCGGCACCTATGCCGGCCAGTCCATGATCCTGGGACACGACAAGGGCGGTCTCGTCGGCATTGCCGTGATCGAGCAGGTCGGCAAGACCGCTGCGGTCATCGCCCGCAAGGACCTCAACCTGAAGAGTGTGTCCGACCTGAAGGGCATGAAAATCGGCAACCAGGTCGGAGCGTCGACCGCCAACATCTTCACCAACACCATCGCGCCCAAGGCCGGCCTGCAGAAGAGCGACTGGCAGGAGGTGCGTATGAACGTCAACGACATGGTTGCCGCGCTTGCCGCCAAGACCATCGATGCGGCGGTGACGGTCGAGCCGTACAATGCGATCGCGGAAGCCGACGGGATCGCCAATATCCTTACCGATTTCTCGCCTTACGACAAAATGCCGGTGTTCATGGCAGCGACGCCGGATTTCATCGAGCAGAACCCGAAGGCCGTCGTCGCCTATCTGCAGGCATGGCTGGATGTCGCGCGCGATTTCAAGGAACAGCCGAAGAAGGTCGCGGATTCGATCTACAAATTCTATACCGAGAAGGGCTACAAGATGGCGCCGGAGACCTTCGAGAAGGCGCTGGCGCGGGTCGAGGTCAATCCCGGCTTTCCAGCCGATCTGGCACCCTATATGCAGGGGGAGGCGGAGATTCTGCTGAAGGCCAAGCGGATTTCCGCGATCCCCGACTGGAAAAAGGCACTGCGGCCCGACTTCATGGAGAAGGCGCGCGCGGCGTCCTAAGGTCGATCATCCTGCGTCATGGCCGGGTCCGTCCCGGCCATCGGCGTTCTGTGCTAGTCGAGCAGGTTGGTGCCCGGGCAAATCCCGGGCATGACTGATTGTGTGTCTGGAGAATGCAATGTCTGAAAATGCCCTCAAGTCCCGTGCGTCCGATTCCGTGGCGTGGAATTTCAAGCTGCTTGGCCATCACGAACTCGGAGGTTTCGGCGGAATGGGGGAGGGCATGGCGGTTCAGGTCGCGAAGGACGGCCGCCGCATCATCTGGCTGGCGCACGAGAGCGCGCCGAAAAATTTCACCGCCGTCGACGTGAGCAACCCGCGCGACCCGAAGATCGTGGTTCAGACCGAACTGCCTGAAAGCTACATGCGGTCGAACTCGCTGGAAATCAGCGGCGACATCATGGCCGTCGCCTATCAATGCCAGAAGGTCGGGCAGAAGCCGGCCGGGTTCGAACTGTTCGACATTTCGGTGCCGGAAAATCCGAAGAGCATCGCCTTCGTCGACCGTTCGGGGCCCTATTCGCGCGGCGTGCACCAGTTGTGGTTCTGTGACGGCAATTATGTCCACATGGCGTCCGGTGCGCCGGACTTCCAGGCGACGCATCCGCTGGACGACCAATGCTACCAGATTTTCGATGTCCGCAATCCGTCCAAGCCGGTAGAAGCCGGCCGCTGGTGGATGCCGGGCACACGGGTGGGCGACGACGTGCCGCCGCCGGCGCGCCATCCGAAGCCGCTCTGCGACATGGGCTTCCGCGCACACAACACCAATGTCTACCCGCAGCGGCCGGACCGCTGCTATCTCGGTTACATCGACGGCGGGATGTTCATCATGGACATTTCCGACATGTCGCGGCCTAAGCCGATCTGCCGCTGGGATAACTCGCCGCCCTATCACGGCTTCACGCATACGATCATGCCGCTGTTCGACCGCGGGCTTCTCGTGGTCACGGACGAGTCGGTCATCGACAATGCCGCAGACTGGCCGAAACTGATCTGGATTCTCGATGGACGTGACGAGACCAACCCGGTGCCGATCTCGACCTGCCCGTTGCCATACGACGCGTTCAAGGGTCGTGGCGGGCGCTTTGGCGCTCATAACATCCACGAGAACGTGCCGTCGCCGCACGCCTGGTACTCCGATCAGGTCGTGGTTGGCACCTTCTTCAACGGTGGCATCCGCGCCTACGATATCTCGAACCCGTATCAGCCGAAGGAAATTGCGACCTTCGTGCCGGAAGCGCCGCCGCTCGCCCCGCTCGGCACCATCCAGCTCAACGATGTGTTCGTGGACGAACGCGGCATCGTCTACACGGTCGATCGCCACGTCGGCGGGCTCTATATTCTGGAGATGGAGTTCTAGGCTGCTCCACGACCGGAGCGAGGTCCGGCACTGAACCATGCAGCAACTGTTCCGCTCTCCGGATGCCGGTCCGTTCGGCCGCCGCCTGCGCCACGAACGCGGCGCACGGATCCCGGTGGTTGTCGTCACCGGATTTCTTGGTGCGGGAAAAACCACGCTGGTGAAGGCCTTTCTCGACAGCGCCGAGGGGCACGGGACCGCCATCGTGGTCAACGAATTTGGCTCCGCAGGAATCGACGATGCCTTGCTTCGCTCGAGCGCCGACGAGACCGTTCTCCTGGGCAACGGTTGCCTGTGTTGCAATGTCCGCTCCGACCTTCAGTTGGCGCTGCACAGATTGATGTGGGAACGCGAGCGCGGGCTCGTGCCGCATTTCCGGCGCATCGTGATCGAGACGTCAGGTCTGGCAGACCCTGGTCCGATTCTGAGCACCTTCGCCACCGATCGTGCGCTTGGCGGTGAATGTCACGTCGACGCGGTGGTCGCGGTCGCCGATGCCGTCAATGGCCTGACGACGCTCACGCAGTTTGCCGAGGCGCGGCAGCAGGTGATACTGGCCGACCGGATCGTGATGTCCAAGGTCGATATCGCTACGGCGGATGACGGCGAGGCGCTGGCCGCGCGGTTGCGCTCGCTCAATCCGCACGCGCCTATTGCGAGGGCGGACGCGGGACGGGCCGATCCCTCGATCTTCGCGGCCGCGCAGTCATCATCGCCGTTCAGGGCCGAAGCTCTGGCTGAATTCCTCCATAGCGACGGCATCGGCAGCTTCACCCTGACATGGGACCAGCCGCTCGCCTGGGACGTGGTGGCGCGGGCGATGGATACGCTGCTGGCGCTTCGCGGTGCCGATATTCTGAGGGCCAAGGGGCTGCTGAACATCAAAGGATGTCATGGGCCGGTGGTGGTGCAATTCGTGCAGCATCTCGCGCACCCGCCGGCGGAATTGCAAGCCTGGCCCGACGGCGATCGCACAAGCCGTCTCGTTTTCATCACGCGGGGGATCGCCGAAAGCGATGTCCGGTCGTTGTTCGACACGATCGAGAGTCTTGATCGTGGAAACTTGAAGCGCTCCGGCCCCTAGGCCAACGCGCGTTTCGCGGCGGATCGTGTCGAACTCGGGGTGGAGAATTGATGGCCGGATTCCGTCAGCCGGACGGTGTCCGGACGGCCCGTCAAGACACCCTGATCGAACCGCGATCCCTGTCGGCCGAGGCGCCACGCGCCATGATCGCGTGCTGCTGTGCGCCGATATAGGTCAAGTCCCTGGCCAGGATGTCGCTTGCATAGGTGGCGAAGGTATTCACCGCATACATCGCCAGCCGCGACTCATCCCTTTCGCCGCGTTCCATCGCGTGCATGATGGCGCGGCTCAAGGTCGCCTTGGTGATCGAAAGATTTTCGGTGGAGAGGCGGCCGCTCCTCATGAAGAACTGATAGGCCCGCACCAGCGCGCGCTCCATGCGGTCGCAGTCGGATTCATCGAATACCATGGGTCCCCCTGTTGCCTGCCGGTTTGCGGCCGACGAGCCACCATTCGAGCGCAATGAATCCTCCGACGCCAAGGACGGCGCCGATCAGCATGTTGATCATTGAATATCCCCCGGCAATGCCAGCTCGGCGGGACAGCAAGCGCTGCCCAGTCGCGGTACAAAAACGTCAACGCGGTACGTGGATGCCAAAGCGACGATCGCGGACGCACAAACGGAACGGCGAGCCGCGGATGATGAAGTCTTCATGATGCGAGCCCCCACTCGAATCCCTGTCCCTATTTGGATCAGGCAATGGGGCAGTCCTATGACGCGCAGGGGCACCCGATTACTGATTGCGGTGCGATAATGCGGCTGATGGATCAAAATCGAACATTGCGACACTTTCACGCGCGGCAATCAATGTTCGTCGAGGATGTGCGCGGTCCAATCCGCCATCGCATCCAGGATTTCCTCCATCACCTGTGCATCCTTGCGCCCGGATCGCACCGGAACGTGAAACGAGTGATCGGCATCGGTGACGAGATGCAGGGTCGCGCGTGGCGCGAGCGATGCGATCAACGGTTCGATCAGGTCGACGTCCGCGAGCGCGTCCCTGGCGCCTTGAAGGAACAGCATCGGTACATTGATCGTCGCGAGATGCGCGCCGCGATCGGTCGCGGGTTTGCCGGCCGGATGTAGCGGAAAGCCGAAGAAGCACAGCCCGCGTACATGCGGCAGCGGTTCCGCGGCCTGTGCCTGCGACGTCATGCGTCCGCCAAAGGATTTCCCGCCTGCGATCAGCGCCACGCCGGGCAACGCCGCTGCGGTTGCCGCGACCGCGGCGCGGACGGTCGCTTGTGCGACCGCAGGTGAATCCGGTCGCTTGCTGCCATGCTCCATATACGGAAACTGGTAGCGCAGGGTCGCAATGCGGCGCGCGGCAAGTCCGGTTGCGACGGCCTGCATGAAAGGGTGCGTCATGCCGGCGCCGGCGCCGTGGGCGAAGACGAAGGCCGCTAGCGGCGCGTCGGGCTTCGTCAGCTTTGCGGAAACCGCGCCGCGGCCGGGTACATCGATGGAGAAAGCTGATGCGTCGATCATCTGCACCGGTCATTCAACATAGTGATATTGTCCTAGCATAAGCCCATCATCGGGGCCGCCGCTTGAACTCGCTTCGCCGCTCCGATATCAATAGATGAAATATCATTCCGGATAACGGAACGCAGAGCCGTACGGCGACGCCTCGAGTGGCGCGTCGCGGCCGAGGGCAGGACGCATCATGGCCGAGGCTTTAATCTACGATTCGCTGCGCACGCCACGGGGTTCCGGCCGCGCCACCGGCAGTCTGCATACGCTTTCCCCGATCGATCTCGGGGCTACGGTCCTCAAGGCGCTGGATCAGCGCACCGGATGCACCCGTGCGACCATCGATGACATCGTCTTCGGCTGCGGCGACGCCGTCGACGACCAGGGCGCCGACATCGCGCGATCGTCGCTGCTGCGCGCGGGCTTCGACGATCGCATCTCCGGTTCCGTGGTCAGCCGTTTCTGTTCGTCAGGACTGGACGCTGCCAATTCCGCTGCTGCGCGGGTGATGGCCGGGCAGGCGGATTGCATGATCGCGGGCGGCGTCGAGATGATGTCGCTGATCTCCATGGGCGGCACCGGCGGCCCCTGGGGCAGCGATGCCGAATTCAACACCATCACCAATTTTACGCCGCTGGGTGTCGCGGCGGATCTCGTCGCAACTTTGGACGGCCATTCGCGCGAGGATGTCGACGCCTATGCGGTGGAATCGCAAAAGCGCGCGGCGCGCGCCTGGGACGAGGGGCGCTTCGCGCGCTCCGTGGTCACGGTGAGCGATTTCAACGGCGCGCCGTGCCTGTCGCGCGATGAGCATATGCGCCCCGGCACCGATATGGCGGCGCTCGGCAAGCTCAGGCCTGCATTCGAGGCCATGGCGGTGAAAGGTGGCTTCGGTGACATCGTGCGCCACCGCTATCCGCAGGTGAACCGGCTCAATCACGTTCACACCGCTGGCAATTCGTCCGGCGTGGTCGACGGCGCAGCCGCGATGCTGATCGGCTCGCCCGCACTCGGCAAGGAGCTTGGCCTTAAGCCGCGGGCGCGATTCGTCAGCTTTGCGACCGTCGGCTGCGAGCCTTGCCTCATGCTGACCGCTCCCGGCGAGGCCGCGCGCAAGGCCGTCGCGCGCGCGGGGCTGACACTTGACGATGTCGATATCTTCGAAGTGAACGAGGCCTTCGCGTCGGTGGTCCTGCATTTCATGGAGGAGACCGGCGTTGCGCACGATCGCGTCAACGTCAATGGCGGCGCCATCGCCATGGGTCACCCGATCGGCGCAACCGGCAATATCATGATCGGCACGCTGGTCGACGAACTGGAGCGCACCGGCGCGAAGCGCGGCGTCGCCACGCTGTGCGTCGGGCTCGGCATGGGCGTCGCCACGCTGATCGAGCGGGTCTGAGAGAACAAGAGCATGATCCGGCAGGAAGACTTAGGATGATCCGTCAGGAAGAGTTGGGCGACGGCGTCGCGCTCCTTGTGTTCGACAGCCCCGGACCGGTGAATACGCTCGGCGCGCAGGACAACGTCGAATTCGCCGCACTGATCGACCGGCTGCTCGCCGATGAATCCGTGAAGGGCATCGTGCTCACCTCGGCGAAGCGCGATTTTCTCGCCGGCGGCGATCTCGACCAGTTGCGCCGCGTCGCGGCGCCGGCCGATGCGATCGCGATCGTGACGCCGTTTTTGAAGGCGCTGCGCAAACTCGAAACCGGAGGCAAGCCGGTGGTCGCCGCGCTGAACGGCACTGCGCTCGGTGGTGGCTTTGAACTGGCGCTTGCTTGTCACCGGCGCATCGCGGCCGACGTTGCGTCGGCGCGTTTCGGGCTGCCGGAGGTCACGCTCGGGCTGATGCCGGGCGGCGGGGGTACGCAGCGGCTGCCGCGACTGATCGGGATCGCGGCGGCGACGCCCTTGTTGCTGGAAGGCAAGCGGTTGAAGCCGGCCGATGCGCTCGCTGCCGGAATCATCGATGCGGTGGTGCCAGCCGAGCAGCTGCGTGCGGAGGCCAAAGCCTGGGCGCTCGCCAACCCGAATGCGGCGCAGCCGTGGGACGTGAAAGGCTACAAGCTGCCGGGGTTCGCGCCGCAATCGGCGGAAGGGCGCATGTTCTTCATGGGAAGCTGGACCCGGCTGCACAAGCGCAGCGCCGGATGCGATCTCGCCAGCGAAGCGATCCTGCAGGTGCTGCATCACGGGCTGGAGCGTGGCCTCGATGCCGGTATCGCGATTGAAACGCGCTATTTCGCGCGGCTTGCGGCCTCGCCCGATGCCAAGGCCAAGATCCGCACGCTGTTCGTCGGCACGACCGACGCCAAGGCGATGAAGATGCGGCCGAAGGACGTGCCGTCGTCAAAGCCGGCGAAAGTCACCGTGATCGGCGGCGGCGTGATGGGCCGTGGCATCGCTTACGTCGCCGCACAGGCTGGAATGCAGGTCGACCTGATCGATGTGTCGGACGACGTCGCTCTCAAGAGCCGGCAGTCCATCGCCAAGAATGCGGAACGC
The DNA here is from genome assembly GCA_964641065.1 of uncultured Hyphomicrobiales bacterium. Classification (GTDB taxonomy): domain Bacteria; phylum Pseudomonadota; class Alphaproteobacteria; order Rhizobiales; family Xanthobacteraceae; genus Pseudorhodoplanes. Next base: position 13,027 of record CAZXJZ010000045.1, read on the forward strand.
GATGCCGAGCGCGGGCGCCTGCGCGGCGGCTCGTATGCCGACGTGATCGGGCGAATCCGCGCAACGTCTTCCTATGAGGGAATCGCCACCAGCGATATCGTTGTGGAGGCGGTGTTCGAACGCGCCGATCTCAAACGGGAGGTTCTGGCGAAGGTCGCTGCCGCCGCCCGGCCGGGCACGCCGATTGCGAGCAACACCTCCAGCATTCCGATAACCGAACTGGCGCGCGCCATCGCAGATCCATCCTGCATGATCGGCCTGCATTTCTTCTCGCCGGTCGATCGCATGCCGCTGGTCGAGGTGATCCGGACCGCCGCCACCTCGGACGAAACGCTGGCGCGCGCTCTGGACTTCCTGAAAGCCATCGACAAGACGCCGGTGGTGGTGCGTGACGGGCTCGGCTTCTTCACCAGCCGGATCGTCACCACCTATTCCAGCGAAACCATGAACCTGCTGGCCGAAGGCGTTGCGCCGCAACTGATCGACAACGCCGCGGTCAATGCCGGCTTCTCACTCGGCCCGGTGCAACTCTGCGACATGGTCACGATGCCGCTCCTGAAGGACATCTTCGCGTCGATGCGCGGCGACGGCCATCGCATCGCCGACCGTGGCAGCGTCGCGCGCGAGACCGTCGGCAAGCTTGCGGATGCCGGCCGCGTTGGCAAGGTCGAGGGCAACGGCGTCTACACCTATAACGGCGAGGCCCGCGATCCGTGGGATGGGCTGGCCGCCTGTCTCGGTTCCACGCCGTCGTCGCTGGACGAGGAGACCGTTCGCGAGCGGCTGTTTTACGTTCAATCGCTGGAGGCCATTCGTACGCTGGAGGAGGATGTGGTCGGCCGCCCGATCGACGGCGATCTCGCCGCCGTGCTCGGCTGGGGCTATCCGGCGCATCTTGGTGGCGTATTCTCCTATGTCGACCGGGTCGGTGCTGCGGAATTCGCGCGCCGCGCCAAGGACTATGCCGGCCGCTTCGGCGGACGTTTCGAACCGCCCGCCATGCTGCTCGAGATGGCGAAGGACAATCGCAGGTTCCACGAATTGTAAGCGGCGCCGCGAAGCGCTGCGAGTGACGGCAAGGGAGAAGCGCCGATGAAGGCTATGGTGATGGGCGGGTTGGGGTTGTCCAATCTCGCGTTGCGCGATGTTCCCGATCCGAAGCCCGGCCCCGGCCAGGTGCTGGTGCGCATGAAAGCGGCCTCGCTGAATTTTCGCGACCTGCTGACGCTCGACGGCAAATACGGCGGGATGCAGAAGCGCGAGGACCTGATCCTTTTGTCCGATGGCGCGGGCGAGGTCGCCGAGGTTGGTACTGGCGTGCGTGAATGGAAGGTCGGCGACCGCGTGGTCGGCTGCTTCTTTCCGTTCTGGCAGGACGGGGAGCCGCAGGAGTTTCTGTTGCGCGACGCACCCGGCGGATTGGCGGATGGCGTCGCCTCGCAATGCCGGGTGTTCAACGCCGACGCGATCCTGCCGATCCCGGCAAACCTGAGCTTCATTGAAGCGGCGACCCTGCCATGTGCGGCAATCACCGCCTGGAGCGCGGTCCGCGTCGCGCTGAAGACCGGGCCCGAACATGTCGTACTGACGCAAGGCACCGGCGGCGTGTCGCTGTTCGCGCTGCAATTTGCGAAAGCGGCGGGCGCCACCGTGATCGCGACATCGTCGAGTGACGCCAAGCTCCAGCGGTTGAAGGCGCTGGGCGCCGATCACGTGATCAATTATCGCGAGGACGCGGAATGGGGCAAGACCGCGCGCAAGCTCAATGGCGGGCGCGGGGTCGATCTGGTGGTCGAAGTCGGCGGCGCCGGCACCATCAAGCAGTCGATCCGGGCATCCAGGCTTGGCGGGACGATTGCCGTGATCGGCGTGGTCGCCGGCCCTTCGCTGGACTTCCCGCTGCCACTCATCACCATGAATATGCTCAATGTGATCGGTGTCGCGCTCGGCAATCGCCGGCAATTCGCCGACATGCTGCGTGCGATCGGGCATCATGGGATCAAACCGGTGGTGGACAAGGTGTTTCCGCTGCAGCAACTCCCGGAGGCGCTGACCTGGTTGCAGGGCGGCAATCACGTCGGCAAGGTGTGCATCGAGATCGATTGACCGAAGCGAGCGGCATCACTGTCATGAACCCGGATCGGGCGCGCATTCGCGAATTTCTCGCCAGTCCGGACGTGCCGCTTGCGTTCGACTCGTCGCCGCTGTTGCTGGCGCTCGGCACCACCATCGTCTCCGCGGGCGACGGCCGGATGCTGTTGCGGTTCGAGCCGGCGCCATTGTTCATGCAAGGCGCCAGCGTGGTGCAGGGCGGCGCTGTTTCGGCGATGCTGGATTTCGCGATGGCCGGCGCAATCATGACCACGCTCGACGACAATGTTCATTTCGCCACCGCGAGCCTGACCGTTTCGTTTCTTGCCGCGGTCAAGCCGGGCGCCTTGCTCGCAGAGGGGGAAATCGACCGCATCGGCCGCCGTAACGGATTTGCGCGCGCGAGCCTGCGCGCGGAGGGGGGCGATGCGATCCTGGCCACGGCATCGTCTGTTTTGACGATGCTTCCGCCAGACCGCTAGACACACGAGAGATCGCTCATGGGTCGCATCCTTACTGGCATAACGGACGGGGTCGCGACCGCCACGATATCCGCGCCGCCGATGAATGCGCTCGACATCGCGATGCGCGCCGAACTTGCGGCGCGGTTGCGAGCGTTCGAAGACGATGACACTGTCCGTGCCATCGTGTTGCGCGGCGACGGGCCGAAGGCATTCTGTGCCGGCTTCGATATCAACGAAATCACGGCAAGCCTAGGCTCGGCAGAGCGCACGCTGGCGCAATTCGAGACCGACGCCGTGCTGTTCGACCGGCTGGCCCGCTGCGCGAAGCCGACGCTGGCGGTGGTCGAGGGGGTCGCGCTTGGTGGCGGGCTCGAGCTTGCGGCCTGCTGCGATTTCATCATCGCGGGGGAGCACGCGCGGTTCGGGCTGCCTGAAATCAAGCTCGGCGCGATCCCGGCCGCCGGCGGCATTCTTCGCGTCACCCGGCAGATCGGGCCCGTGCGCGCACGGCAACTGATGCTGCTCGGCGAACCGATCGACGCGCCGACCGCGCTGCATTGGGGCCTGATCGCGCGCGTTGTGCCGCAGGCCAATCTTGCAACGGAGAGCGAAGCGTTTGCGCAACGCCTTGCGGCGGCGCCAGCGCGTGCAATGCAATATGCCAAGCGGATGATCGCCGCGGCGCAAGACCTTGACGAGCAGACTGCGCTTTCGCAGGCGCGTGAGCATGCCGCGCGGCTGTCGACCTCAGCCGATCTTGCCGAAGGCGTGCGCTCATTTCTTGAGCGGCGCAGACCGCAATTCCTGGATACGATCGACCGCGATCTTTGACCGGCTGCGGTTTGCATTGACGCCGGACGCGTGACGGCTAGACTCCACTGTAAGGAAAGAGGTTCCGATAAACGGAACGGTGATCGCGTGCGCAAAGCGGCGGTCGCACGACAAAGGGAGGTTCTGATGCGAGCTATCGCTCGGATTGCGCAAGGTCTTGTTTGCCTCGCGATCGCAGGCAGCATTTCAACCGCAGCTATGGCTGAAACGCCCAAGCGCGGCGGTGTCCTGAGACATGTGATCGAGGGCGAGCCAACGAATTTCGATTGCCATGCCGCGGCAACGTCATTCGCGCTTCAGGTCCTGGCGCCGCACTACTCGACGCTCCTGAAATACGACACCAACGACTATTCCAAGATCGTCGGCGACCTCGCCGATTCCTGGACGGTCGCGCCCGACCGTCTCACCTATACGTTCAAGATCAAGCCGGGCGTCAAATTCCATGACGGTAGCGACTTGTCGTCGGCCGACATCAAGGCGACCTTCGATCGCCTGCGCAATCCGCCGCAAGGCATCACCTCGGCCCGCCGTGGGCAATTCTCGAGCATTGAATCGATCGAGACGCCGTCGGCCGACACCGTCGTGTTCAAGCTCAAGCACGTCAACCCGGCCGCGCTCTACATGTTCGCGAATCCGTGGAACTGCGTCTATTCGGCGAAGAAGCTGGAAGCGGACCAGAAATTCTACGAGACCAATGTGATGGGGACCGGCCCGTTCGTATTCGAGGAATATGCGAAGGGCTCGCACTGGTCGGCGAAGCGCTTCGATAATTATTTCCAGAAGGGCAAACCCTATCTCGACGGCATCCGCGGTTTCTTCATCAACGGTCCGGGCGTCATCAATGCGCTGGCCGGCGATCAGGTCGATGCGCTGCTGTTCATGGTCGCGCCGCCGGATCGCACGCGCCTGAGGAATCTGCGCGGCGATGCCGTGGTGATCCACGAGAACTCGTTCAACATCACGAACTTCCTGACCGTGAATGTGAAGAAGCCGCCGTTCAACGATCCGCGGGTGCGCAAGGCGCTGAGCCTCGCCATCGACCGGCAGGGCGGCATCCCGAGCCTTTCCAAGCTCGCGACGCTGGAATTCCCGACGGTGTTCGTGCCGCCGGCAAGCCCAGTCGCCTATTCCAAGGAGGAGATGGAAAAGCTGCCGGGCTTCGGCTCGAACGATATCAAGCAGCGGCAGGAGGAGGCCAAGAGGCTGCTCAAGGAAGCAGGCGTGCCGAATCTGAAACTCACGCTGCTCAATCGCAACGTCCGCCTGCCCTGGCAGCCGCTCGGTATCTTCATCATGGACCAGTGGCGGCAGATCGGCATCGAGGTCGACCAGATCCCGGCTGAGACGCCGCCCTATTTCGCGGCGCTCACCAGCGGCAATTATGACGTCGCGATCGACTTCAATAACACGGTCAGTGTCGATCCGAACGAAGTGCTGGTGAAGTTCATCCCCGGCAGTCCGAACAATTACTCCGGCGCGGACGACAAGGTGCTGGTGGAGCTGTTCGACAAGCAGGCGGATATCCAAGACCCGGCCGAACGCAAGAAGGTTGTGCGACAGTTCCTTGAGCGGCTGATGGAGCAGGGCTACAACATCCCGCTGTTCGGCAACAATCGCGCGACCGCTGCGGTGAAAGAGTTTAAGGGCTGGAAGCTCGCTCCCACCACCGTGCTCAATCTCGACATGTCGGAAGTCTGGTTCGACCGGTAACGGTCTCACGATAAAAGGGCGGGGCCGCTGGCCCCGCCTTTTGCTGTTTCTGGAACGAGCCATGCAATCCGCCGAAGCTGATTTCATCGTCGTAGGCGCGGGTTCTGCAGGCTGCGTGGTGGCCGCGCGGCTGTCCGAAGATGGTTATCGCGTGCTGCTGCTCGAAGCCGGCCCGAGCGACTGGCGGCCGATGATCCACATCCCGGCCGGCATGGTGACGCTCTTGCGCCACCCCGTGGTGAACTGGAATTACACCGCAGAGCCCGAGCCCGGCATCGGCAATCGCGCGCTCGGCTGGCCGCGCGGCAAGGTTTTGGGCGGATCGAGCGCGATCAACGGCATGCTGTATCTACGCGGACACCCTGCCGACTATGACGGCTGGGCGCAGATGGGTTGCACCGGCTGGAGTTCGTCGGACGTGCTGCCGTATTTCCGGAAGTCGGAGCGACGCCTCGGTGGAGACGACGAGCACCGCGGGCGCGACGGCGAAATGGCGGTGGAGGATTATCGGACCGTCCTGCCGCTGACCCATCGCTTTGTGAAAGCGGCGGTGGAGGCCGGCGTGCCGTTTACGCAAGATCTCAATGGCTCGCAGCCCGAAGGCGTCGGCTATTCGCAGATGAGCCGGCGCGTGCGCATCCGCCAGTCGACCGCCCGCGCCTTCCTGCGGCCGGCAAGGCGGCGCGCCAACTTGCGGGTCGAAACCGGAGCATACGCACGGCGCATCCTGTTCGAAGGGCGGCGCGCCACCGGCGTCGAATACGAGCGCGGCGGCGCCACGATGACGGCGCGGGCATTGCGCGAGGTGATCGTGTGTGGCGGCGCGGTGAATTCGCCGCAATTGCTGCAGCTCTCCGGCATCGGACCCGGCGCGCATTTGCAATCGATCGGCGTACCGGTGGTGCACGACCTGTCCGGCGTCGGCTCGAACCTGATCGACCATCTGGCGGCGCTGCTCGCCTATCGCGTGTGCGGCGAGATTTCCGTCAACGAACTGCGGCGCGGGCCGCGTCTGCTGCGCGAGGTCGCGCGCTGGTGCCTGTTCGGGACCGGGGCGCTCACCTTCGGCGTCACCACCGCGAGCCTGTTCGCCCGCATGACCGAGGGCCGCATCAGTCCGGACCTGCAGATCCTGTTCACGCCGGGCAGCTACGATCGCAGCCGCTTCGGCGCGCTGGAGCGCGAGCCGGGCATGACTGCGGCGGTCTGCGCGGTGAATCCGGAAAGCCGGGGCACCATCATGGCGGTTTCGCCCGATCCGAAGAAGCCGCCGAAGATCCAGCCGAACTATTTCTCCGCATCGCGGGACATGGAGGTGACGCTGGCGGGCATCCGGCTGGCGCGCCGCATCTTCGCACAGCCCGCGATCGCCGATGCGGTTGCGCACGAAACCGTGCCGGGGCTAGACGCGCAGGACGACGCGGCGCTGACCGACTTCGCGCGCATGCATACGTCGACCGTATTTCATCCGGTCGGCACCTGCCGGATGGGGATCGATCCGGGTGCGGTGGTCGATCCGCTCCTGCGCGTGCATGGGATTGAAAGATTGCGCGTGGTCGACGCGTCGATCATGCCGAAGATCACGACCGGCAATACCAATGCGCCGACTATCATGATCGGCGAGAAAGGTGCGGCGATGATCCGCGAGGATGCGCGGGGGTGATGCGCCTCACGTCTTGAATTTCGGATCGAGCCAGTCGCGCAGCGCGTCGCCCAGAAGATTGAACGCGAACACCGCAAGGCTGATGGCGAGTCCCGGGAAGATCACGATCCACGGTGCCTCTTCGAAGAAATCCGAGGCGCTGCCCGACAGCATCAGCCCCCAGGCCGGCACCGGCTCCGACACGCCCAAACCGAGGAACGACAGCACCGCTTCGAGCAGGATCGCCTGAGCGATGTAGGCCGTCAGCATGATCAGGAACGGCGCCATCAGGTTCGGGATCATGTGGCGCAGCACGATGCGGGTGTTGGAATAGCCGGCGATCCGCGCTGCATCGATATAGGGCAGGTTGCGGACGACCAGCGCCGACGAGCGGATCACGCGCGCAACTTGCGGCACGATCGGGATCGCGATCGCGATAATGAGGTTGATGTCGATCCCGAACACGAGATTGCGGCCGAGCACGGCGACGACCACCAGTGCCAGGACGATCAGGGGGAAGGAGAGCATCAGGTCGATGCCGCGCTGGATCGCGTTGTCGATCTTGCCGCCGAAATAGGCGGACCCTGCGCCGATGACCGCGCCGATTGTGCAGCCGAGAAATGCAGAGGACAAGCCGATGATCAGCGCGGTGCGCGCACCGTAGATGATGCGGGAGAAAATATCGCGGCCGAACGGATCGGTGCCGAGCCAATGCTTCCAGCTCGGCGGCTGCAGCATGCTGGCCATGTTGTTGCGGATCGGATCGTAGGGGGCGATGTATTCGGCAAACACACCGGCGAACAGCATGATCAGAAGCACCAGCATCGCAACCATACCGGCCGGCTGCCTGATGCAGAAATCGACCAGCGGATTGCGCAGCCAGGACGAACGCTTTGCGGGGCGGATGGTGGTGTCGGTCATGGCGGCCTCAACTGTAGCGGACGCGCGGGTCGAGCGCGGCATAGACGAGGTCGATCACCAGGTTGGTGACAATGTAGAAGGTGGCGAACAGCATCACCATGCCCTGGATCAGCGTGAAGTCGTGCCGCGTGACGCTCTGGATGAACAGCTTGCCGAGTCCGTTGAGGCTGAACACCTGCTCGGTAACCACCAGGCCGCCGAGCAGAAACGCAAATTCCAGCCCGATCACGGTGACCGCCGGGAGCAGCGCATTGCGCAAGGCGTGCCGCCGCACGATCACAGATTCGATCACGCCCTTGGCGCGGGCCGTTCGGATATAGTCCTCGCCCAGCACTTCCAATAGCGACGAGCGCACGATGCGGGTCAGCACCGCCGCGAACCGGTATCCAACCGCGAGCGCCGGCCAGATCAGCTGCCACAGATTGGCTCCGGGATTCTTGTAGATCGGCGTGAACGTGAGAGGCGGCAGGGTGCCGATACTCCACAGCATGCCGAGGATGATCAGCATGCCAAGCCAGAAGCTCGGCACCGCGAGGCCGGCCACCGCGAACATGCGGATCGCGGTGTCGATCCATGTGCCGCGGTAGAGCGCCGCCATCGTTCCAAGCGGGATTGCGATGAAACAGCCGATCAGGGTCGCCATCAGCGCGATTTGAAACGTAATCTGGAAGCGCGCTGCCACTTCGTCGATCACCGGCCGGCCGGTCCACATCGAATTGCCGAGGTCGAACCGCGCCAGTCCCTTCATCCAGTCGACGAATTGCTCGGACAGGGGCTTGTCGAGGCCCAGCCGCGCACGCTCGCGTTCGATCACATCGACGGTGACCTGCGCGCCGTCGCCGCGCAGCTTGGCCTCGACGATGTCGCCCGGCACCACCCGCAGCACGAAGAAGGTGATGATGGCGACGCCGATCAGGGTCGGGATCGCGAGCAGGAGGCGGTTGGCGACATAGCGGAACATGCGCGCGTCTCCCTTCTCAGACCTTGATGCAGGCTACGGAATGGCCGGGACGGATCTCGCGGAGCGCGGGGATGTCCTTCCGGCATTCGGCGGTGGCGATCGGGCAGCGGGTGTGGAACACGCAGCCTGTCGGCGGCGACAACGGGCTCGGCAATTCGCCCTGGATCAGCCGCGGCGCGCGCTCCTTCTCGATCGTCGGATCCGGGATCGGTGCCGCGTCGAGCAGCAGCTTGGTATAGGGGTGGAGCGGGCGGTCGCACAATTCGTCGCGATCGGCGGTTTCCATCACCCGGCCGAGATACATCACCACGATGCGCGACGAGATGTGGCGCACGACGGCGAGGTCATGCGCAATGAAGAGGTAGGAGAGGCCGCGCTTGCGCTGCAGCGATTCCAGCAGATTGACGATCTGTCCCTGGATCGACACGTCGAGCGCCGAGACCGCCTCGTCGCAGACGATGAATTGCGGCTCGATTGCAAGCGCGCGGGCGATGCCGACGCGCTGGCGCTGGCCGCCGGAGAGTTGGTGCGGATAGCGATCGGCCATTTCCGGCCGCAGGCCTACTTCGTTGAGCAGCGTGGCAACCCGTTCGCGCGCGGCGCCGCCATCGGCACTGATGCCATAAACCGTCAGCGGCTCGGCGATGATCTGACCGGTGGTCATCCGCGGATTGAGCGATGAATAGGGGTCCTGGAACACAGCCTGGATCTTGCGGCGCATCGCCTTGAATTCGGCGCGGCTCGCATCGGCGAAGTCGCGGCCTTCGAATGCGATCGATCCCGCAGTCGGCGTCTCCAATCGCAGGATCAGCCGCCCGACGGTGCTCTTGCCGCAGCCGGATTCGCCGACAAGCCCGACTGTCTCCCCCGGCCGCACCTCGAAGCTCACATCCTGGACCGCACGCACCTGATGCGTCCGTGCCATCATGCCGGTCTTGACCGCGAAGTGCTTGGTGAGGTTACGCACCGAAATAACGGGCACCGGCGAATCCTGCCGCGCACCATCGGCGGCCGCAATGCCAGCCTTGCTCCAGGCCAGCTTCCCGGCGGCGATCTCCGGTGCGCGCACGCAGGCCGAGAGGCCGCCGGTATCGGTCGGGGCGAGCGGCGGCGGTGTGTCGCAGACTGGCAGGTGAAACGGGCAGCGCGGCGCAAAGCGGCAACCCGGCAATGCATCGGCGGCCGAAGGCGGCAGTCCTTCGATGGTCGCAAGCAGGCCGGTGCGCGGGCGGTCGAGCCGCGGCACCGAGCGCAGGAGCCCCATGGTGTAGGGATGACGCGGCCGGTGAAACACCGGATCTGCCTCACCCTGCTCGACCACGCGGCCGGAATACATGACGACCACGCGATGCGCGTAACGCGCGACGATGCCGAGATTATGCGTGATGATGATCAGCGCGATGCCGAGGTCGCGCGACAGCGACTTCATCAACTCAAGGATCTGCGCCTGGATGGTGACGTCGAGCGCGGTGGTCGGCTCGTCTGCGATGATCAGCTTCGGATTGCAGGCCAGCCCGATCGCGATCATCACGCGCTGGCGCATGCCGCCTGAGAATTGATGCGGATATTGCTTGAGCCGCTGTTCAGGATCGGTGATTCCGACGAGGCGCAGCAATTCCGCAGCACGTTTGTTCGCTTCCTGCGTGCTCATCTTGAGATGGAATTGCAGCGGCTCGATGATCTGCAATCCGATCGGAAGCACCGGATTGAGCGAAGTCATCGGCTCCTGGAAGATCATCGCGATTTCGCGACCGCGCACATCGCGCATCTGCTCTTCGGGCAGGTCGAGAAGATTGCGCCCCTCGAACATGATGCGGCCCTGCGGGACGCGGCCGGTCCGCGGCAAAAGCCGCATGATCGAATGCGCGGAGACCGATTTGCCGGAACCGGATTCACCCACCAATGCTACGATTTCGCCGGGCCGGACCTGCAGGCTGAAGCCTTCGACCGCGCGCACGGTGGCGACATCGGTGGCGAAGCTGACATGCAGGTCTTCAACGCTGAGCAGCGGCGCGGCCCGGACAGGCACAGCTGTTCCGTCCCCGGGTTGCATCGCGGCGCCGGACAGGCGCGCGTCAAGCAAATCCGGTGCGGCCGCGGCGGCCGTCAATTGCCGACGCTCGGTCATTTCCTCCCACCCGGTGTCATTCCTTCTAGCGGAATGCTCTTCCACTCAGTAGGATAGAGCGCACTGGGCGACCTGACAAGCCGCGATCGGATTTCTGCGAGCACATTAAAGGGGCATGCAAGGTGTCGGAAGAAGCAACCAGCACTGTGGTTCGCGTCGTGCGCCTGCTGCAATGCGTCGCGGAAATGGGCGGGGAAATCTCGGTCAAGGAATTCGCGCAAAGATTGTCGCTGCCGCCGAGCACAGTACATCGGCTGCTCAAGCTGCTGATGACGCAAGGGCTGATCGAACAGCGGGCCACGACGCAGCGCTATCGCGCCGGTCGCGAATTGTTCCGTGTCGCTTCGCTGATCACCCGGCAGATCGATGTCGAGGAGATCGCGCGGCCGATCCTCGATGCGCTGCGCGATGCCTGCCACGAGACCTGCTATTTCGCGATGTATCTGCCGGCGTCGCGCCGCTTCGTCGGAACCGTGGTCGCGCGTTCGCCGCATCCGCTCGGCTATCACTTCGAGCCACTGATGGAGCAGAAGGTGGCCTGGGGCGCGGTCGGCCGCTGCATGCTGGCCTATCTGCCGGACGATGTGGTGGCCAAGGCGGTGGCTGAGGCGGGGCCGTCACCCGCCGGCAATCCGCCACCGAAGCTCGCCGATATGAAAGCCGCGCTGCAAGACATCCGCGAGCGCGGCTATGCCTCGGCGGAGGGCGAGATTTTTCCGGAAGCGATCGGTTTCGCGCGCGTGGTCTTCGATGCCGACGGCAACGTGATGGGTTCGCTCGGCATCACCATGCCGATGATGCGCTACAAGCCGGCGATGCACAAACAACTCGCGGATCTGGTGATCGGCAAGGCGCGGGACTTGAGCAAGGCCCTTGGTTATTCCGAGCCGGCCACGGAAGCGCCGGCGACCGGGGCCGCATTACGGAGGGCGCGGTCATGAGCGATCCGTTCAGGCTGATCGATGAGGGCGCGGTGCTGGTGCTCGAGATCGACCGCACGCAGACGAAGAACAGCCTCAAGCTTACCGAGATGGATGCGCTTGGCGAGCTGTTCGCAAGCGCGCGCGTTCTCGCCGCGCGCTGTCTGGTGATCCGCGGCGCCGGCACGAGCTTCTGCTCGGGGCGCGATGTGCGCGAGATCGATCCCGACGGTGAGGATGCGGAGGATATTCTGCAAAACCGGATCGGTCCGATCCTGCAGCGGCTGTATACGCTGCCGGTGCCGACCATCTCCTCGGTGCGTGGCCCCGCGCTCGGTTTCGGACTGGGGCTGGCCCTGGCCTGCGACATGACGATTGCATCGGACGATGCGATCTTCGGCAGCCCGTTCCGCCGCATCGGTGCCGTGCTCGATTCAGGCGGCCATTATTTCTTTCAGCGCCGGCTGGGCCGGCATCGCGCCGCCGAACTGGTGTTCACCGGCCGCCTGCTGAGCGGGAGCGAGGCCGCGCATCTCGGCCTGATCAACGAGGCGGTGCCGGCCGATGCGCTGGCCGAGCGCACGTCCGAGCTTGCAGCGCTGATCGCCAGCGGTCCCACCGCCGCTTTCCGGGCGACGAAGGACATTCTGGCCGAAGACCGCTCTCTCGACGCGGTGCTGGAGCTGGAGGCGCGCTACCAGAAACAAGTGACGCGCGGTCCCGACGGCCAGGAGGGACTTGCCGCGTTCCGCGAGCGCAGGGCCCCGGTGTTCAGGGGCACCAGTGCTCGCTGTGGCACGCGGGGATTCTGGCGAAGTACATCGCGTGT
>CAZXJZ010000046.1:0-25456 GCA_964641065.1 uncultured Hyphomicrobiales bacterium
GCCGGCGCGCCGCAACCCCCCTCCCCCGTTCACCACCTCGACCCTGCAGCAGGAGGCCAGCCGCAAGCTCGGCTTCGCCCCGGCTCATACGATGCGCATCGCGCAGCGCCTGTATGAAGGCATCGATATCGGCGGCGAGACCGTCGGCCTCATTACCTATATGCGGACCGACGGCATCGACATGGCGCCGGAAGCGATCACCGGCATTCGTACGATGATCGGCAAGAATTACGGCCGCGACTATGTCCCCGATGCGCCGCGCCGGTATCAGAACAAGTCGAAGAACGCCCAGGAGGCGCACGAAGCCGTCCGGCCGACCGACGCCGCCCGCACGCCGCGTGACGTCTCGCGCAGCCTCGATTCCGAACAGGCCAAGCTTTACGAACTGATCTGGAACCGCGCCGTCGCCAGCCAGATGCAGTCGGCCGAGCTCGAGCGCACCACCGTGGACATCGCCGCCAAGGTGGCCGGCCGCAATCTCGAACTGCGCGCCACCGGTCAGGTGGTCAAGTTCGATGGCTTCCTGACGCTTTATCAGGAAAGCCACGACGACGATTCCGAGGACGAGGATTCCAAGCGCCTGCCTGCGATGTCTCAGGGCGAAACGCTGCGCAAGGAAAGTATCAGCTCGACCCAGCATTTCACCGAGCCGCCGCCGCGCTTCACCGAAGCCTCGCTGGTCAAGCGCATGGAAGAACTCGGCATCGGCCGTCCGTCGACCTATGCCTCGATCCTCGCGGTGCTCAAAGACCGTGGCTATACCCGCATCGACAAGAAGCGGCTCGTGCCGGAAGACAAGGGCCGGCTGGTGGTCGGCTTCCTGGAGAGCTTCTTCCAGAGATATGTCGAATACGATTTCACCGCCTCGCTGGAAGAGCAGCTCGACAAGGTCTCCAACAACGAACTCGAATGGCACCAGCTGCTGCGCGACTTCTGGGGCGATTTCATCGCCACGGTCGGCGAGATCAAGGATCTGCGGATCACCCAGGTGCTCGATGCGCTCAATGAGTTGCTCGGCCCGCATGTCTTTCCCAAGAAGGAAGACGGCGGCGATCCGCGGCTTTGCCCGACATGCAACGAAGGCCAGTTGTCGCTGAAGGTCGGCCGGTTCGGCGCCTTTGTCGGCTGCTCGCGCTATCCTGAATGTCGCTATACCCGGCAGCTCACGCCGGGTGCCAACGGCGCCGACAGCGCGACCCGCGTGCTCGGCCAGGATCCGGAAACCGGCCTCGACGTCACCGTGCGCGGTGGCCGATTCGGTCCCTATGTGCAGCTCGGCGAAGGCAATCCGGAAACCAAGGAAAAGCCCAAGCGCTCCGGCCTGCCGAAAGGCATGGCGCCGGACGATGTGGATCTCACGATCGCTCTCGGTCTGCTGTCGCTGCCGCGCGATGTCGGCAAGGACCCCGAGACCGGCGAGATGATCATCGCCGGCATCGGCCGCTTCGGCTCCTACGTCAAGCTCGGAAAGACCTACGCCAATCTCGAACAGGGCGATGAGGTCCTGAATATCGGCCTCAATCGCGCCGTCACGCTGATCGCCGAGAAGAAGGCAAATCCCGGCAAGGGCCGGAGATTCGGCGCCGATCCCGGCCGTTCTCTCGGCGACCACCCGGACAAGGGCGGCCCGATCGTGGTCAAGAACGGCCGCTACGGCGCCTACGTCTCCCACGACGGCGTCAATGCCACGCTGCCCGGAGAGAAGACACCGGATTCCATCACCCTGGAAGAAGCGATCTCGTTGCTCGATGCGCGTATCGCCGCCGGCGGCGGCAAGAAGCGCAAGCCCGCGAGCAAGGCGGCTCCGAAACCAGCGGCAAAGGACGGCGCGTCCGCGAAGCCCGCTAAACCGAAAGCCAAGTCGGCGGCCAAGAAAGTCAAACCGGTGAAGGCGGACGACGCCGAGAGCAAGCCTTCGAAGGCCTCGACCGCCCGAAAGGCACCCTCTAAATCGGCTGCATCGAAGTCGCGCGGCAAGACGGCGGCTTCGAGCGCGGCGGAAAAGGCCCCCGGCGACGCCGCCCCCACGGGACGAAAACGCAAGGTTGCGCATTAGCCCTCACGGGCCCTCTCGAGACCCCCTTGCCGGATCGGCCGGCAAGGGCCACATCACAGGTCATCTTGGCCAAAACGAAACAACACGCCGCGTTTCCCTCCCGCGAGCAGTTGCTTGCCTTCATCAAGGATCACACCGGAGAAGCAGGCACGCGCGAGATCGCGCGCGCCTTCGGCCTGAAGAATGCCGATCGCGCGCAGCTCAAACGCGTGCTGCGCGACCTCGCCGACGAGGGCGCCGTCGAAAAGCGCCGCAAGACGCTGCACAAGCCCGGCACCCTGCCCTCGGTCACACTCGCCGACATCGTCGAACGCGACCGCGACGGCGAAATCATCGCGGTGCCGACCGAGTGGGATGAAGAGGCGCATGGCGAGATGCCGCGCATCCGGGTCCTGACGCCACGCAAGCTTAAAGCCGGCGAAGCCGCAGGGATCGGTGATCGCGCGCTGCTGCGCATCGAAAAGCTTTCCGAACGCGACGGCTCGGCTACCTATTCCGGCCGCGTCATCAAGGTTCTCGACCGCGCCAAAAAGCGGACGATCGGAATCTTCCGCAGCCTTCCCGGCGGCGGTGGCCGCCTCGTCCCGGTCGACAAGAAAGCGCTCGGCCGCGAACTCGCGATTGCGCCCAATGCCACACTGGATGCGGAGGATGGCGAACTGGTCGCCGCCGATGTAGCCAAGGAAGGCCGCTTCGGTCTCCCGTCCGCACGCATCAAGGAGCGGCTCGGGTCGCTGAAGGGCGAAAAGGCGGTCAGCCTGATTGCCATCCATGCGCACAACATCCCGCACGTGTTTTCGCGCGAGGCGCTGGCTGAAGCCGATGCTGCGAAACCCGCCGACCTGTCCGGCGGCCGCGAGGACTGGCGGAAGCTGCCGCTGGTCACCATCGACCCGGCCGACGCCAAGGACCACGACGACGCGGTTTACGCAGAGCCCGACACCAGCCCCGATAATCGTGGCGGCCATATCGTTACGGTCGCGATCGCCGATGTGGCTCATTACGTGCGCCCCGGCTCGGCGCTCGATCGCGAGGCGCTGGATCGCGGCAACTCGGTCTATTTCCCGGACCGTGTGGTGCCGATGCTGCCGGAGCGCATCTCCAACGATCTGTGTTCGCTGAAGCCGCAGGTCGACCGCGCCGCCATCGCGGTGCGGATGGTGATCGCGCCGGACGGCCGCAAGCGCTCGCATAGCTTTCACCGCATTCTGATGCGCTCCGCGGCCAAGCTGCATTACGCGCAGGCGCAGGACGCGATCGACGGCCGGACCGACGACACCACCGGGCCGATCAAGGAAACCGTGCTCGATCCGCTCTACGCCGCCTATCGCGCCGTGAAGAAGGCGCGCGACGTCCGTGGACCGCTCGATCTCGATCTGCCGGAGCGCAAGATCCTTCTGAATGCCGATGGCACCCTCGACCGGGTTATCATGCCGGAGCGCCTCGACGCGCACCGGTTGATCGAGGAATTCATGATCCTCGCCAATGTCGCGGCGGCCGAAACGCTCGAGCGTGCCAGCGTGCCGCAGATTTATCGCGTCCACGACGAGCCCTCGCTGGAAAAGGTCGAGGGACTGCGCGATCTGCTGCGCACCCTCGACATGTCGTTCCCGAAGGGCGCGGTGCTGCGGCCGGCCTTGTTCAATTCGGTCCTGCAGCAGGTCAAGGACACCGAGACCGAAACGCTGGTGAACGAAGTGGTGCTGCGCAGCCAGGCGCAGGCCGAATATTCGGCCGAGAATTACGGGCATTTCGGACTGGCGTTGCGGCGCTATGCGCATTTCACATCGCCGATCCGCCGGTATGCAGACCTTATCGTACACCGCGCCCTGATCCGTGCGCTCAAGTCCGGTGACGGCGCGCTGCCGGAGGGCATGGACCTCAAGAGCCTGAACGAGATTTCCGCCCGTATTTCCGCGGCCGAACGGCGTGCCATGGCGGCCGAGCGCGAGACCAATGACCGGCTGATCGCGCATCACATGGCCGACCGGGTCGGCGCCACTTTCGAGGGCCGCATCGGGGGCGTCACCGGCGCCGGACTGTTCGTGAAGCTTGACGAAACCGGCGCCGACGGATTCATTCCGGCGCGGACCATCGGCGATGACTATTTCCAGTATCACGAGGACCGTCACGCCATGATCGGGCGATCCAGCGGCGAAACCTACCGGCTGGGCGATAACGTCACGGTGAAGCTGGTCGAAGCGATCCCGGTTGCCGGCGCGCTTCGTTTCGAGTTGGTATCGGCCGGTCGTGCCGGCAAACGCGTGGCCCTTCGTTCGACCCGCTCCCGCCCGGGCGCCCGGCGGGATGACAAGTTGCCGCGAAAGCGGCGAGGATGACGATGATGACGGATGCAATCTCGACCAACCCGCGCGACCAATGGCTTGCCATCAGGCGCGGCCTCGCCTCGACGTGCCCGGCTTGCGGCCAGGGCCGGATGTTTCGCGGGCTTCTGAAGGTCAACGACAATTGCCCGGCCTGCGACGAACCGCTGCATCACCACCGCGCGGACGACTTTCCGGCGTATCTGAATATCGTGCTCGTCGGTCACATCGTGGTGCCGCTGGTGCTCGCGGTCGAGACAGCATTCGCACCGGCTTACTGGGTGCATGCGGTGATCTGGCTACCGCTGCTGCTCATTCTCGCTTTCGCGCTGATGCACCCGATCAAGGGCGCCGTGGTCGCCTGGCAATGGGCGATGCGCATGCACGGCTTCGATCCCAATGGCAGTATCGACGACCCGCTCCCGGTGACGACTTCGACCAAATGCGCGAACTGACCGATCTCGAACAACGGCTCACCGCGGCCGAGCGGGAGCGCGCGTCTCCAAACGTGCGGCCGAAGGATGCGGCGACGCTGATGATCGTCGACCGCTCCGGCTCGACGCCGAAGGTGCTGCTCGGCAAGCGCCATCACGGCCACAAATTCATGCCGGGGAAATTCGTGTTTCCCGGCGGCCGGCTCGAACCCAGCGACCGGCTGATGCCAGCGGCGACGCCGCTCAATCCTTATACCGAACAATATCTGATGCGGAGCATGAGACGGCCGAGCATCGCGCGGGCCAAGGGGCTTGCGCTCGCGGCGATCCGCGAGACCTTCGAAGAAACCGGTCTGATCCTCGGCGCGAAACGGGACGGCGAAATGCCGGTGCCGGAGGGCCCATGGGCCGATTTTGCCAAGGCCGGCTTCTATCCGGACCTGTCGTCCCTGCATTTCGTCGCCCGCGCAATCACGCCATCGCGGCGGCCGCGCCGCTTCGACACCCGCTTTTTCGCCGTCGACGCCTCAACCATCGCGCACAAGGTGGACAACGTGGTCCATCCGGACGCGGAACTGGTCGAACTGGTGTGGATGCCGATCTCGGAGGCGCGCAGCCTGGACATGCCGACGATTACGGGAGTCGTGCTGCAGGAACTCGAGGCGCGGGTGTCGGCTGGTTTCGGGCATGACCTGCCGGTCCCGTTCTACCGGATGCCGCGGAAAGTATTCTTCCGCGATTTGATCTCGTGATCTGTAGTTTCCTTGACATTGGCGGCTTTGCCGCTAGTTTCCGCGCAAATTCCCGTCATTTTTGAGGTCGATTATGGCCAAGGCCGTCACCATCAAGGTCAAGCTCGTGTCCACTGCCGACACCGGCTACTACTATGTCAGCAAGAAGAATTCCCGGACGATGACCGACAAGCTGGCGAAGAAGAAATACGATCCGATCGCGAAGAAGCACGTCGAGTTCCGCGAAGCCAAGATCAAGTAAGGGCGCCGGGCTTCCGCCGCCTGCGCCTCTCATTTTTCACAACTTTTAATTGCAAAATTATTGCGGACCAGCCACAATAAAGGTGGCCGGCCGGAAGCGATGTTATGAGGAGGCCACTCGTCCACCGCTCCCGGGCCGGCCGAACCCCACGGACCCAGGAGATGCGGCGGACCTGAGCACTCCGTAGGGTTTTCAAAGAGCTGGAACGTCGGGGCCGCCGCCGCGGCTGGCCCGTCCAGCGCTCAAGCTGCCTTCGCTTGATCCGCCTTTCGTCCCGGATTGGAACCTAATCCCTCACCCCTCGGAAATCAAAGGCGAACTCCCGGCCGCACGGGTAAGCTTCCGTCAACGTAAAGGATTAAGGTTTCCGCCCGTGGCGGCGTGTGCCGCGTAACGCATCCGCAGCGGCGTTCCCGTACCCCGTCAGGCCGCGTCCGCGACCACCCGGTTCCGGCCATCGCGCTTGGCACGGTAGAGCGCCTGGTCCGCCCGCTTGAGCAGCTGCGCCGCGGTGTCGTGCGAAGATTCGAGCGAGGCAATCCCGATCGAGATCGTCACGTCGATGTTGCGGCGGCCCTGTTCGATCGGGAACGGCTCGGCCGCGATCTTGCGGCGCAGGCGCTCTGCCACCGTGGCAGCCACGGCCATGTCGGTCTCCGGCATCACCACCACGAATTCCTCGCCGCCGATCCGGCAGGCCAGATCGATGCCGCGGATCGACTTGCGGACGCGGATGGCGAATTCGCGCAGCACGTCGTCGCCGCAATCGTGGCCGTAGGTGTCGTTGATCGACTTGAAATAATCGATGTCGAGCACGAGCACGGCCAGCGGCTTGCCACGCGAGCCGGCCAGTTCGACCAGTTTGCCGAGATGGCTTTCCATGTAGCGGCGGTTATGCAGGCCGGTCAGGGCATCGGTGATCGCCGCCTCGATCGACATCTGCACATTGTCGCGCAGGCGCTCGGTATAGCGCTTGCGCCGGATCTGGGTGCGCACGCGCGCCTGCAATTCGTGACCGTCGACCGGCCGCAGCAGATAGTCGTTGACGCCGATCTCGAGCCCGCGCATCAGCCGCGCGGTGTCGTCCGGCTCGCAGATCGCGAGGATCGGCAGATTGCGGGTGCGTTCGAGCGAGCGGAGCTGGCTGCACAGGCGCAGCCCGTCGAAATTCTCCAGGCTGAGCGAGACGATGAGGAGTTCGTAATTGCCCTCCGCAGACCGGAATAAAGCGGCGCTCGGATCGGGCTCGATCTCGACGATATGCTCTTCTTCGAGCATTGCGGCGAGCCTTTCATAGGAGGAACGGCGGTCATCCACCAGCAGAATGCGGCCCTGCCGCCCCTGCTCCGTGATCGCCTCCCGCTCCGCGCTCTCGATGCCGATCTCGCGCGACGTCGCCGCGCGCATCCGCAATTCGTCGGTCATCATCTTCAGGCGCGTCAGCGAACGCACGCGCGCAATCAGCGCGATGTCTGAGACCGGCTTGGTGAGAAAGTCATCGGCACCGGCCTGCAAACCCGCAATCCTGTCCGACGGCTGATCGAGCGCCGTCACCATCACGATGGGAATGTGGTGCGTCGCCGGATTGCTCTTGAGCTTGCGGCAGACTTCGAACCCGTCGAGACCCGGCATCATCACGTCGAGCAGCACGATGTCGCATTCGGCGCGCTCGCAGGCCGCCAAAGCCTCGGCGCCGCTATTGGCGGTCGTCACGTCGAAATACTCGGCGGACAGCCGCGCCTCGAGCAGCTTCACGTTCGCGGGAACATCGTCAACGACAAGGACTCTTGCGGTCATGAGAATTTCAGCTTCTAAGCGTTGCCAAGAAAGTGGCGGATCGTTTCGATGAATTTGCCGACCGAAATCGGCTTTGAAAGATATGCTTCACAGCCGCCGGCGCGGATGCGCTCCTCGTCGCCCTTCATTGCAAATGCGGTTACCGCCACGACCGGAATGGCTTTCAGCTCAGCATCGTCCTTCAGCCATTTGGTGACTTCGAGACCGGACACCTCGGGCAGCTGGATGTCCATCAGGATGAGGTCGGGCCGATGCCGGCGCGCGAGATCCAGCGCGTCGATCCCATTGCGGGTGCCGACGGTATGGTAGCCGTGCGCTTCCAGCAGATCGTGGAAGAGCTTCATATTGAGCTCATTGTCCTCCACGATCAGGACCGTCTTGGCCATTCCCCGCCCCTCCTGGGCACTTTCTTAACCCGCCCAGCGTCCCAAGGCATGTACTGCACGCCCGCAAAAATGCGAGGTCGGGCACGGTTCTTCACGGTAGTTTCCATTCCTTACGGAAAGGCAAACGCAACGCTATGGATCACAAGGCAAAAGGCAGCGTAGACGCGGAAAATGTGGCAATTCGGGCGCTCTTCTTCCTGGCGGCCGATGAAGCCCGGCTGGGCCGATTTCTGGCTGCAACCGGTATAGGCCCGGCGAAGATCAGAGCGGCCGCGCGCGAGCCGCGCTTCCTCGCCGGCGTGCTCGACCACATGGCGGACGACGAATCGGCCATGCTGGCGTTTTCGCAGGAGACCGGTATCCCGCCGGAGCACATTGCGCGTGCCCGGGACATGTTGTCCGGGCCGCCTGTCGAGCGCGACATCCCATGACCGCACATGACCGCACATTCTGAACGGACCCGAGCAACCTGACATGCAGGGATTCTGCCGCGACTGCCTCGCCGATGCCGGTTCCGGCCTGCGCTGCGGCACGTGCGGTTCGCCTCGCCTCGCCCGTCATCCGGAACTTCACGACCTGTCGGTCGCGCATGTCGACTGCGACGCGTTCTATGCGACCATCGAGAAGCGCGACGACCCCTCGCTTGCAGACAAGCCGCTGATCATCGGCGGCGGTACCCGGGGCGTCGTATCGACCGCCTGCTACATTGCCCGCACCTACGGTGTTCATTCCGCCATGCCGATGTTCAAGGCGCGGCGGCTCTGCCCGGATGCGGTGGTGGTCCGACCCAACATGCAGAAATACGTCGCCGTCGCCCGTCAGGTGCGCGCATTGATGCGTGATCTGACCCCGCTGGTCGAACCGGTCTCGATCGACGAAGCATTTCTGGACCTGTCGGGAACGCAGCGGCTGCACGGCCGGAGCGCCGCGCGATCGCTCGCGCGCTTTGCCGCGACGGTCGAGAAGGACATCGGCATCCCGGTATCGATCGGCCTCTCCTACAACAAGTTTCTCGCCAAGATCGCGTCCGACCTCGACAAGCCCCGCGGCTTTGCCATGCTCGGGCGCGCCGAAGCGATGTCGTTCCTCGCACCGAAACCGATCTCGATCATCTTCGGCGTCGGCAAGGTGACGCAGGAGCGGCTTGCCCGCGACGGCTTTCGCACCATTGCCGACGTGCAGAAGCACGACGAACGCGAGTTGATGCGGCGGCTCGGCGCTGAAGGCCAGCGGTTGAGCCGGCTCGCCCGCGGCATCGACATCCGCAAAGTGGTTCCGGACCGGGATGCGAAGAGCGTCTCGGCCGAAACCACCTTCGATACCGACATCTCCGCGCTTCGACCGCTGGAACGGATCTTGTGGGATCTCAGCGAACGCGTGTCGGCGCGACTCAAGGCGAGCGATATCAGCGGCTCGACCGTCACCCTGAAGCTCAAGTCGGCGGATTTTCAGACCCGCACCCGCGCCCGCTCGCTCAGCGACCCGACGCAACTCGCACAGCGCATCTTCGATTGCGGGCGCGAACTGCTCGGCAAGGAAGTCGACGGCACGAAATTCCGGCTGATAGGAATCGGCGTGTCGAACCTTCAAACTGCGCAAGCGGCAGACCCCGACGACCTGCTGGACCCGCGCGCGCGCAAAGCCGCGACCAGCGAGCGGGCCGTCGATACGCTGCGGGCGAAGTTCGGCCGCAGCGCCATCAAGCGCGGCCTCGCGCTGGACGATGGCGGCTAAACTTCAGGCCGTCACTTGCAGGGCGTCGTGGGGCGGGTTTCAAGCGACGTCATCGTGCCGGATACGACGAAATCGTTATAGTCGAGTGCCAGCGACCGGGAGATCCCGTTTTCGTAAAGCTCGAACTTGATGCCATAGACCGGCAGCTGGTCTCCATCTGCCTTCGACTTGTCGAAATAGCTGATGCTCACAGGCCATCTGCGCAGCTTCGACAACTGTTCGTCCTTGCCCGCGGCATCATCGGGCTTGTTTGTTTCCGGCTCGATCGGCTGTCCGATGACCGTGAGGGTGTCGTAGATTTTCTCGCCGGTGTCGGACCCATCGAACACCAGCCCCTGCAACAGCGTCTTTCCCTCGCGCGCGGCGGCGATGATCCGGCGCATATGGTCGGTCGGAAACATGACCTCGGCGTCGACACCGAAATTCTTACCCGATGGCTTGCTCAGATTGACGACGGCTTTGGCGGCCTCGCGCTCGGCACGGCCATCGACCGAGGATTTCAGCTTCTGATCGACGAAGTTCTGCGAGTTGAACCGGAACATTTTCGCGGCGGCATCTTCCCATGTCGTGGCCCGCATGTCGGTCATGAGCCTGACGCCCTCGCCCGCATCGATCTCGGACACCTGACGAAACTGCAGCGCGTAGCCCTCGCACTGGCTGCCGGAAAAGTCGTAGAGGATGCGGCCACGCACCGCTTCGACCGGCCGGTTGCCGCGCGACGATGCCAGCTTGAGATCGTAGACGGCCCGATGCGAGGCAAATTCGGTGGCCCCGGCATTCTGCACAGGGGCCGCAAGGCCGATGCCGGACGACAACGCCAGGGCCGCAATTGTGCTCAGGAACAAGGCATCTCTCATGGAATTCGAATCCTGTGATCCGGAGATAAACTCGGCGACGGCCCGCCGCAACTGGACCACTTGCGGAGCCATCATCAATCGGCGAAGAGAATACGTCCATTCTGAGGCGCATTGGCGCAGGAGAGATTAAAATGGCAGGTGCCGTCGAGAAGAAGCTGGCCGACCTGGGAATCGTGCTGCCGACACCGGCCGCCCCGCTCGCGAACTATGTCGGCTTCGTGCGGACCGGCAGCCTGCTCGTGGTGTCCGGACAGCTCTGCCTCGATATCGAAGGCAAGCTCGTGGCCAGGGGCAAGCTCGGCGCCGAGGTCTCGGTAGAAGACGGCCAGAAGGCCGCGCGCGCCTGCGCCGTCAATGTGCTGGCCCAGGTGAAGGCTGCGCTCGGCGATCTCGACAAGGTCGTCCGCGTGGTGCGGCTTGGCGGATTCATCAGCTCGGTCCCGGCCTTCCTCGATGGACCCAAAGTCATGAACGGGGCCTCCGACATGATGGTGACGGCGTTTGCCGAAAAGGGCCGTCATGCCCGCACGACGATCGGCGTTTCGGTGCTGCCGCTGGATGCCGCCGTCGAAGTCGAAGGCATGTTCGAGGTGGCCTGACGGCAAAAACTCATGCCCGGCCTCGACTGGCTGACCGCGCGGCCGGTGGTGCATCGCGGCTTGCACGACGCTGCACAGGGCGTCGTCGAGAACACGCAATCGGCATTTTCAGCCGCGATTGCCGGGCAATATGCGATCGAATGCGATCTTCAGCTCGCAGCCGATGGCGAAGCCATGGTTTTCCATGACGACACGCTCGATCGTCTGACCGAAGCGCATGGCGCGCTTGCCTCGCTGAAATCGTCCGAATTGAAAACGATCGCCTTCCGGGCGACGCGCGATCGAATGATGTCTCTAGGCGATTTGTGCGATCTCGTGGCCGGGCGCGTCCCCCTGATCCTTGAGGTGAAAAGCCGTTTCGATGGCGATCCGACGCTTTCGAACCGCGTCGCCGCGGTCGTGCAAGGCTATGCCGGTCCGGTTGCAGCGATGTCGTTCGATCCCGATATGGTGCAGGCCTTGCGAGCCGCTGCGCCGTGGTTACCGCGCGGTCTGGTTGCGCAGAGCACCGAGGATCCCGGCCATGCGGGTCTGGAAAAGCGCCGCTATGCAGCGACAGCATTCCGCGCCAGGCCGCATTTTCTGGCCTGGTCGGTGCGCGACCTCCCCGCCTTCTGGCCGCTGCTTGGCCGCTGGGCCTTCGGCTTGCCGCTCCTGGCCTGGACGGTCCGCACCGAGGCAGAGGCGACCCGCGCGCGGCGCTGGGCCGACCAGATGATTTTCGAAGGATTTCGGCCATAAAACTGGGCTAGGAACTGCCAGAATGTCCGAAACCGACGTCCCGCAAAGCCGGATCGAACTTCAACTCCGGATCGTATCCGATCTCGGCGAGGTCCCCGCCGGGGACTGGAATGCGTGCGCCGGCAATGAGACGACCGACGCCGCTCAGACCTCGGATGAACCGGATCATCCGAAAACTGATCTGCTTCAGGCCGACGCCCGCTGGGCCGCCAATCCGTTTGTCTCTCACGCGTTTCTGTCGGCGCTCGAGCGATCCGGTTCGGCGACGCCGCGCACCGGCTGGGCGCCGCAACACCTGGTTGCCGAGACCAAGGAGGGCGAGGTCCTCGGCGCGGTTCCCTGCTATCTCAAGTCGCATTCGCGCGGCGAATACGTGTTCGACCAGGGCTGGGCCGACGCCTATGAGCGCGCGGGCGGGAGTTATTATCCCAAGCTCCAGGTCTCGGTGCCGTTCACGCCGGCGACCGGACCGCGACTCCTGGTCAAGCCATCGCCCTATGCTGACGCAGTGAAGGACGCACTCGCGACCGGCCTCGTGACCCTGTGCGAACGCCGGCAGGCCTCGTCCGTCCACGCAACCTTCTTGCCGCAGGCGGATTGGGACCGGCTGCGCACCAAGGGCTTTCTGAAACGGACCGACCAGCAATTCCACTGGCGCAACGAGGGTTACGGCAGCTTCGATGACTTTCTGTCGGCGCTCGCGTCCCGCAAGCGCAAGGCGATCCGCCGCGAGCGCCGAGAGGCCGTCGACAGCGGCATCACCATCCATCCGCTCACCGGCAGCGACCTGACCGAGGCCGTGTGGGACGATTTCTTCGCCTTCTATATCGACACCGGATCGCGCAAATGGGGTCGGCCTTATCTCACCCGCACGTTCTTCTCACTGATCGGCCAGGAGATGGCGGACCGGATCCTGCTGGTCATGGCCAAACGCGACGGACGCTATATCGCCGGCGCGATCAACTTCATCGGCGCCGGCGCGCTGTTTGGCCGGCATTGGGGTGCGATCGAGCATCACCCGTTCCTGCATTTCGAGCTTTGCTATTACCAGGCCATCGACTTCGCGATCGCCCACAAGCTCGCGACCGTGGAAGCCGGCGCGCAGGGCGAGCACAAGCTGGCGCGCGGATATGCGCCGGTCACGACCTACTCGTCCCACTACATTGCCGATCCGGGGCTGCGCCGCGCCATTGCGGATTATCTCCAGCGCGAGCGCGCCTATGTGGATGCGGCGGGGCGCGAGCTTGAACAATTGACCCCCTTCCGCAAGATGGCGGAACAGGAGTAGCGACCATGCCGGCTTACGACCCGAACAATATTTTCGCCAAGATCATTCGCGGCGAACTGCCCTGCCACAAGGTCTATGAGGACGACCGCGTGCTGGTGTTCCTGGACATCATGCCGCGTGCGCCCGGGCATGCGCTCGTGATCCCGAAAAGCGCCGCCCGCAACATCCTCGACGTCGACCCTGACGATCTCTCGCATGTGGCGAAGATCGCCCAGAAGGTGGCGCGTGCCGGGATGCAGGTGTTTTCGGCCGACGGCGTCACCGTGCAGCAGTTCAACGAGAATGCCGGCGGACAGGTGGTGTTTCACCTGCATGTGCATGTGATCCCGCGCAAGGAAGGCATTGCGATGAAGCCGCCTGCAACCGAGAAGGAAAAGCCGGAGGCGCTAGCCGATCAGGCGAAAATGCTGTCCGACGCGATGGCGTCCGCGTAAAGCGCTACAGCAGCGGCCACAGCAGCGCGCCGCAGATCAGCACCGCCTCGCCGGTGGCGACGCCGAGGAAGATTGAGCGCCGGAACGCCACAAAAGCAGCAAAACCGGCGACGATCGCGGCCAAGCGTATCGACAGCGGCACGGTCGCGAGCGCACCCGGCGCGAAAAAGATCAGCTTGGCAATGACGGCGGCAAGCACCGCGGTCGCGACCGCCCGCACCCAGACCAGAATTTCGGAGCCTTCATCGATCCCACGCGCCAACGCGAAACCGAGCAAGCGCCAGATTTCGTTGGGCAGAAAGCCGACCAGGATCAGGACGACATAGGGCCACAATGCCGATGTGGTGAGGCTCATCGCATGCTCTCCCGCACGCGATGGGCGATGTAGGCGATGGTGCCGCCGGCAATCCCCGCCCACAACACGTCGAGTTCGACGGCGGCAAATGCGAGCACCGGGCCGATGATCAGCCCGAGGATCAGCGCAAGCCGGTCGACCAGCAGGCTGGAATTGCGCGCAATCGATACCAGGAACGACATCGGCGTCAGGAACAGCAGCGCCGCGGTGAGAAGCACCGGCAGCCGCGCAGCCAGGTAATAGCCCGCCACCGTCGCGATCATCGCGGACGCCATGTAGCCGCAGGCGAGCCCGTTGCAGAACGGGATGCGACGCTCGACCGGCATTTGCGGCGCGAGGCGCATGGATTCCACCCACATGCTGACGGCGGTGAAATGCGCCGGCAGCAGAAGCTGCCAGGTGCGCGTCTTCGGGCCGCGCAGGATCGGCATCAACGACACCACCATCGGCAGCAGCCGGACGCCGCTCAAGCCCACGGCGACCGCAACCTCGATTAATTTCGCACCGCCGCCGAGGGTGGAGATCAGGATCACCTGGGCCGGCCCGGCCCAGACCAGCAGCGTCGACAACGTCACCCACAGCAGGCTGAAGTCGAGATCATAGGCGAGCGCGCCGACGCCGATATAGGTGCCGAACAGCACATAGGCGAACACCGACAGCCATGCCGAGCGAACGCCGCCGATCCATGCGGCGGTGTTGCTGGGAAAATCGACTCTGTGAGGCTCCGGCATCCGCCGCACAATGCTGAACCGCACGCACAAGAACAACGTCCAACCGCTTCATGGCGCGGACTTATTGCTGCATGGGTGGCGCGGAGCGTTTCACATGAAAATAGTCCTATGCTGCATAGAGTTACCATTAGAACAGCCGGCGAGCATCGTTACTCGCCCGTGCTCATGCGAAAGCTCGGCGGATTTTTGCACTGTTTCAGTCAGGTGACATCGTCAGTCCGCTGACATCCACGATCTGTGCCGTACCATCATGTGCGGCCCTGCGTTCACCGGCGCCGCCGCCCCAGCGCCCGCCTTGCTCACCGTCGCCCCGACCAGGTCTTGAACGTGAAAAATGTTATGTTATAACATTACGTAAATGGAGCGCCATCATGAGCTTGCTGCAGGACCAAAGCGCCACGTCCCAGGACGACAACACCCACGACATCATCCCGCCCGGATTCCTGCAGGCTCGTGACTGTCTTCGAAGCGGCATCGGGCAGGCCAACGCGTCCGGAATTCCGGAGACCTCCCTGCTGGCAGCCTTGCTGGCGGAAACGCTGCCGCGGCTGGTCAACACCTACGGCCCCGCGCAGGCCGCGGTGATCCTCTCGCGGCTTGCACATGACATCGGCAGCGGCGTCGCGCCGAACTCCAAGCCGCAATAGCGCGCCCTGCTCCACCTCGCATGAAACCATTCGCAAACATTTTCGGATCCCCCCGCAATGCAACGACTTCCCGTCACCGTGCTCTCGGGCTTCCTGGGCGCGGGCAAGACCACGCTGATGAATCACATCCTGAACAACCGGCAGGGCAAGCGGGTTGCGGTCATTGTGAACGACATGAGCGAAGTCAACATCGACGCGGACCTGATCCGCGATGGCGGTGCGAACCTCTCGCGGACGAATGAGACGCTGGTCGAGATGACCAATGGCTGCATCTGCTGCACATTGCGCGACGATCTGCTGAAAGAGGTGCGCACGCTCGCGGAAGACGGCCGCTTCGACTATCTGCTGATCGAGTCGACCGGGATATCCGAACCGTTGCCGGTGGCCGCGACCTTCGACTTCCGGGACGAAGACGGCGACAGCCTGTCGGATGTCGCGCGCCTCGACACCATGGTGACCGTCGTCGACGCCGCCAATCTTCTGAACGAATATGCCTCGACCGATTTCCTGCGCGAACGCGGTGAATCGCTTGGCGATGACGACAACCGCACCATCGTCGACCTGCTGGTCGAGCAGATCGAATTCGCCGACGTGATCGTGCTCAACAAGATCGACGATGCCGCGCCCGAAAAGGCCGAGGCCGCACGCAAGATCGTGCGCGCCCTCAATCCGGAGGCGGACATCATCGAGTCCAGTTTCTCCCAAGTGCCGATGTCGCGCGTGCTTGGCACCGGCCGCTTCGACTTCGAGCGCGCCCAGCGGCATCCGATCTGGTTCAAGGAACTCTATGAGTTCGCCGATCACAAGCCGGAGACCGAGGAATACGGCATCCAGAGTTTCGTCTATCGCGCCCGCCGCCCGTTCCAGCCGGAGGCCTTCCATCGCTTCATCAATTCGACCTGGCCCGGCGTCATCCGGTGCAAGGGACATTTCTGGATCGCGACACGTCCGGACTGGGTCGGCGAGATCAGCCAGGCCGGCGCGATCGTGCGCAGCGAAGGGCGCGGCATGTGGTGGTGTGCGATCCCGCTGGAGCGCTGGCCGCGCCAGCCGGAATGGCGCACCATGCTGAAGTCCTACTGGGACGACACCTGGGGCGACCGCAGGCAGGAGATCGTCTTCATTGGCACCGGAATGGATCAGCGCGAACTGACGCGGAGGCTGGATGCCTGCCTGGTGACGACGCCGGAAACAGACGGGCTCGCTCTCGATGCTTGGAAAGCCCTGCCCGATCCGTTCCCGGTCTGGAAACGCTGACGCTTCCACATCACAATTGGTCATTGGTGCGCCTTTGTGCGCTCACTAACGTCGGCTGGACACGCCAGATTTGTTCTGGTTATGTTCTCTCACTAAGTGAGTGGAAGGAATGCCGATGGCCGACGAACTTGTGCTCTACACCAACCCGATGTCGCGGGGACGCGTGGCCCGCTGGATGCTCGAGGAGGTCGGCGCACCGTATCGCGTCGAGATTCTCGATTACGCGACCAGCATGAAGGCGCCGACTTATCTTGCGATCAATCCGATGGGCAAAGTGCCGGCCATCGTTCACAACGGCAAGATCGTCACCGAGAATGCCGCGATCTGTGCGTATCTGGCCGATGCATTTCCCGATGCGGGCCTCGCGCCCGCACCGGCGGAGCGCGCGGATTATTATCGCTGGCTGTTCTTCGCCGCCGGCCCGCTGGAATATGCGGTGACCAACAACGCGTTCGGCATGACGCCACCGGCCGAGCGCGCGGCGGCGGTCGGATATGGCAGCTACGAACAGGCGCTCGACACGATCGAATACGCGGTGACGCGCATGCCCTTTATCGCCGGCGATCGTTTCACCGCCGCCGACCTCCATGTCGGTGCCCTTCTCGGCTACAGCATGCAGTTCGGCACGATCGAAAAGCGGCCGGCCTTCGAGACTTATTACGCGAAGGTCGCCGATCGGCCCGCAGCGAAGCGCGCGGCGGCGCTGGACGATGCCGCGATGCCGACAACGCCCTCCTGACCGGCCTGACGTCAACGATACACATTACGACAACGCGATATGAATGGTGAGGCAGCTTGTCGCTCAGAATGACGCAAAAGCTTGTCGTTCGAGCTTGATATTTTGCGTTGGACGCCCATGATATTATGATCACTGAGTTTTTTCATTCAGTTTTATGGCGAATCCACCCGACCCGACACTGATCGGTGCCGACCTGGCTGGGGAGCTTTTCGCTTCCATCGTGGAGCATTCGTTCGACGCGATCGTCTCGAACGATCTGCAAGGCATCGTTCGAACCTGGAATCGCGGCGCCGAGACGCTGCTCGGATGGTCGTCGGCGGAAATCGTCGGAAAATCCATTCGAGTGATCATACCCGCAGACCTTCTCGGTGAGGAAGATGTCGTACTGAAGCGGATCGTTGCGGGAGAAGTCGTTCCGAAATTCGAAACCACCCGTCAGCACAAAAACGGAAAGCCGGTGCCGCTCGCGATCACGGTCTCTCCGTTGCGCAATTCGTCAGGCCGCATTATCGGCGCTTCGAAAATCGCACACGACATCAGCGAAACGTTGCAGATCCGCGCGAAGCTCGAAGAGAGCGAGAAGCAATTTCGTATGCTGGCCAACAGCATTCCCCAACTTGCATGGATGGCGGACGCAAACGGGTCGATCTTCTGGTACAATGATCGTTGGTACGAATACACTGGCACCACCATCGACCAGGTGCAGGGCTGGGGATGGACCGCTGTCCACCACCCCGATCACGTCGCCCGCGTGAAGGCGCGCATCCAGCAGAGCTGGGACAGTGGCCAGGAGTGGGAGGATACGTTTCCACTGAGAGCCAGCAACGGCGAATATCGCTGGTTTCTCTCACGGGCAAATCCGATCCTCGACCATCAAGGGAACATTTGGCGATGGTTCGGTACGAACACCGACATCACGTTACAGCGCGAACATGAAAATCAAATTCAACTGCTGATGGGAGAAGTCAGCCACCGCGCAAAGAACATGATTTCGATCATCCAGGCTCTGGTTTCGCGGACGGCTGACAAGCGGTACGCCGAAAGCCTGTCGCAGCGGCTGCTCGCACTCGGCCACAATCAGGATATGCTGGCGCAGCGCCGCTGGAAGGGTGTGCCGGTCGGAGAGTTGATAACATCCCAGCTCGCAATGGTGTCGGACCTTCTGGGCATGCGGATCCGTTTGACAGGACATCTGGACCTGATGCTCGCACCCGCCGCCGCAGAAGCGATCGGCCTCGCGATTCATGAATTGACCACAAACGCCGTGAAATACGGAGCATTGTCGAAAGCAGGCGGCTCCGTGCATATTGCCTGTTCGGTTATCGACGGAATCGAGCCCGGCAAGTTCGCACTGACATGGCAAGAAAGATGCGACATTCCGATCTCGAAACCCGCTCGCAAAGGCTTCGGAACGGTCATGGTCGAACGCAATCCGCGCTTCGCCCTCGGTGCTGAAATCGATCTCGACTATCCTGCGACCGGGCTCGTCTGGCGGCTGACGGCGCCGCTGGATCGCGTACAGGCCAAACTCTAACGTTGTAAATCGCCTGATCCCAAAAACCGGTGATATCCGGGAAACGGGACTACAGACCCTGCGCCATCCGCGCCTGCCCTGCCCAATAGTAGTAGGTCTGCATCTCAAACCCGATCCGGTCGTAGCGAACGCGGAGATAGCCGTCGCGTCCCCGCGTCACTGCATCGGGCCGCACCATTTGCGCGTCCTGCGCCATGACGCCGACATAGCTTTGCGGATTGCCGCGATAGCGGAAGCGGTACAAGCCAAGGCCGTTGTCGAGGCGGCCGACCAGCGCAACATCCGTCTTCAACCGGATGTCGGACCGATGGCCTCCCCCACCGCCGCCGCGGAATCCACCTCCACCGCCGCCACGGAAACCGCCACCACCGCCACCACGAAAGGCTGCACCACCGCCGCCACGGAAACCGCCGCCGCCACCGAAGGCTGCTCCGCCGCCGCGGTACCCACCACCCCCGCGGAACGCCACGCCGCCGCCGCCATAGCCTCCGCCCCCCCGGAACGCAGCCCTGCCACCGCCGGGATAGCCACCGCGAAATCCAGCGGCACGAAAATCGCCGCCGCCACGTCCGGCAAAGCCGCGGCCGGCAGAACCGCCGCGTCCGCCTCTGACATTCATGCCTGCACGGCCCGGATAGCGGCCGGCCATGCGGCCGTTCTGTCCCCCTTGCCGATAGGCTGCCCGATTGCCGCCAAAACGTTGCGCCGCGCGCTGGCCCGATCGTGCGCGGTTGGCCTGTCGCGTGCCGGCATTGGCGGCACGATTTCCGCGCGCGGTCCGTGTCCCCGCCGCATCGCGGCGATTTGAGGCTGCGCCGCGATTGGCGCGGTCGCCGCTCGGCCTGACCACCTGACGGCCGTCACGGCCGCGGAAGTTCAGTTGATCGCGGCCGCCCTGCCTGTTTCCGAACTGCCGTTGCAGGCGATCATTGGCGTATCCGACACCACGCCGGTGTTCGGGGCGATGCGTC
This sequence comes from uncultured Hyphomicrobiales bacterium, assembly GCA_964641065.1. GTDB lineage: Bacteria > Pseudomonadota > Alphaproteobacteria > Rhizobiales > Xanthobacteraceae > Pseudorhodoplanes. The sequence goes on from CAZXJZ010000046.1 coordinate 19,878, forward strand.
CAGCGATTGCCGTTGCGATAATAGAGGTTGTTGTTCGCCCAGTTGCAGCGCCCGCCCCAGTAATAGCCGCCGCCCCAAAAGCCGAGGCCGTAGCCGACACCGAACCAGATGCCGCTGGCGAGGACGTCACTGGCGAAGTATCCGGCGTAAGGAAAGAAGTACGGCGGGTAGTCCACATAGGGCCAGTCGCCATACACGATCGCAGGCTCGTAATACGGTACATAGATCAGATCCGGATCGACCGGTTCGATCGCGATGACCTGCCGGGGCCCGGCATTTCGCACCGTGACCTTCTGTTGCTTGTTGCTGACCAGCTTGTCCCGACCGCGGGCTTTCGCACGCAGCCGCTGGATCGCGTCCATGACGTCGGCCTGCTGGGCGAGCACGGCGTCGCCAAGCTTTCGGGTCCATGCCAGTTGCGTGCTCATCATCTCCAGCACGGTCGGCGTGGCGACCAGGGATTTCACGCTCTGATCCCAGCTCAGCTTTTCGAGCGCCGCCTTGCGCTGTTCGTCGCTCAGCTTCTTGTTGGCGTCGAGCCAGCGCTGGGCCTCGACCACCTCGAGCGGATAGGTTGACGCCATCAGGACGAGCGACAGCAGATCATCCGGGTAAAGCGCGATCGGCGCGACCAGCGCCTCGAGTTCGGCGGGCTTCAGGAGTTCGGTCGCCGCGGCGGGCTCGCTGAGAGGCTCAGTCTTCGGTGCGGCGGGCGACACAGTGGCGGGTGCTGCCGGCACCGGCACATCCTGCGCCCTCGCCGCATGTGACGATACCAGGATCAAAGCCGCCATCGACACAATCACGCGAACCACGGACTTCATTGACGCCTCCGGCAGACAGTCGCCCACACTCGACATGGCACCGTCCTAGTCAGCCAAGATGGCTTATAGGAGGCCGGTTTCAATGGCAGCGATGTGCATCAGTTCGACCCCTGCCTTGTAAAACCTGCATGCAGGACGCCGTGATCAGCGTCGCGAAAGCCGCAAGCATGACGTGACGGGTGCCCCGCACCGCATTCCAAACGTCATCCGCCGCAACGGTTGGCCTAATACGGCCGTCCGTGCTTCTCGAGCTTGTCGGCCATGTCGTCGAATTGCTGGGCGGCATCCTCGAACATCCGCCTGGCAACCGTCTCGGAGGTCGCCGCCGCCTTGAGTTTGGCTTTCACAGCACGCTCGCGGAATTCATGAACCTTGTTCTTGATCGCCCGCGTGTCCGATACCGTCATGCTTTATCGTCCAGTACACCACGTTATCGTTTTCGACGAAAACCCGATGGTTGGATATAAATTAAGACACAGCGCTGACGTTCCTCCCCAGGAAAAAGCCGGAGTGAATGCGCGGTCGGTATCGGGATGGCGTGCACGCCGGATTTCACGGCGCGCGGATGCACGAAGCGTCGGCCATTCGCGATGCACAAGAAAATGCCGCGCCGGCTCATCCGCGTGGCATCGACAAGACCGAAAGAGCGCGCCCTGAGTCGCGGACGCTGATCCCGTTTTGCGTTAAGCGTCCGCCTTCGCCCTGTCTCGGGCGTCCTTGTCCCAGGCGAAGCTTGTCGCATCCTTGCCCGCGACCGAATAAAGCGCACCGGGAGCGTTGCGGGTTTTCATGAAGTCGTCGAGCGACTCGCCGCGCATGCCGGCATAGATGTGCAAATTGGATGAGCCGGTGACCGCGGCAAGCTTCTCCAGCATGAAGAAGTTCGCGCCGTAACGGATCAGGGCGCGCCAGTCCTGCCGCCGGATCATGTCGCGCTCTTCCGCGCTCAGCCGCGCTTCGGCAAAGGCCGCTTCGGGCTCGGCGAGAAACCGCGCGCGATGCGCTGGCTCGACCAGCCGGTGCAGGAACTTGTTGATCCGGTAGCCCTTCAGCGAGCGCGCATGGGTGAAGGGATAGGTTCCGGTGAGCGTCTCGGCCCCCTCCAACTGTCGGCCGATATGCGCCCGATGACGTTCGGCGGTGGCAGCCGGGACGGCGATCGCCTCGTTCTCGTAGATCGCCGTCGCTATGCCGGTGACCGATGGCAGGTAATAGCTCTGATGCACCTTGCGGACATTCGCCGACATCGCGCCGCGCATCACCAGCCACATGATCACCTCGGCGCCTTCCAGGCCGCCGAGCCGCGCAAACTCGGCATGCGTCATCTCGGTGAGCTTGACCGGGTCGCGCTCGATCAGGTCGAGGAATTGCTCGTCCCATGCGGTGTTGTTGAAGCCGGCGCGTTCGCCATGCACCTGATGCGACAGGCCGCCGGTCGCGACCAGCGCGACCTTCAGGTCTTCCGGGTAGCTTTCGATCGCGCGGCGCAGCGACTGACCGAGCTTCCAGCAACGCAGCGCCGACGGAATCGGGAACTGCAGCACGCCGACCTGCAAGGGCACGATCGACACCGGCCAGTCCGGCTCGTGCGGACACATCATCGACAGCGGCGAGAAGCAGCCGTGGTCGAGAGCATGATCCTGGAAGAAGGACATGTCGAATTCGTCGGCCATCAGCGCCGCGCCGATATGATGCGACAGCGGCGCATGTCCCCTGACCGGCGGCAGCGCGCGGGCACCGCCGCCCTCGTCCGCGACCTCGTAACGATCGTCGATGCCGAGGGTGAAGGCGGAATAATGATCGAAGAAGAACGAGGTGACGTGGTCGTTATAGACCATGAACAGCACGTCCGGCTTCTTCTCGGCCAGCCAGGTCTGGATCGGCTTGTAGGCTTCGAAAATCGGCGCCCAGACCGGATCGTTGCCCTTGTTGCGGTCGTAGGCGAAGCCGATGGTGGGCGTGTGCGACGTCGCAATCGCGCCGATGATGCGGGCCATGTCTGCGGTCTCCAAGATGTTGGAGACACGCTGCGGGGCAGCTCTGCCCACAACATTGATCTGGCGCAAAACAACGGACAGCCGGACAACAGCCGTCCGGGCTGTCCCTAGTCGACGCGGCCGCCGACCGATTTGCCGGTGTTTAACTTGCCGCCCTGCTCACCGCGCAGGATGGTCTGGGCGCTTCGGGACAATTCGAAACCCGCGCCGAGCGAGTTCAGGCAAGACACGCCGGTGAGCTCCGAATGACAAACGAAGTCGCCGCGCTGCCAGCGTTCGCCATAACCGAGCACCGGCAGCCGGTCGTCCATCACCGTGTCACCGTAACAGATCGGCCCGGACTCATTCTTTCGCCCGAACACCTCGAACGCCTGGCCCCATTCGTTCTCGCAGTCGCGGGGCCTCGGCAGCGGCCGATTGGCGATCTGCTTCAGGTCGCAGCGCAGGACGGAGTCCGTGTCGAAATACTGGCAATGGATATTTCCGGACGGAGACCGGAACCCGTTGTCCAGCGTCATCCGCTGTGCGGCGGCCGGGCCGGCACCGACACCAATCACGGCAAGCATCGCGACGATCATGCCGGATCGCAACAGGTCAACGCGACACGCCCCGATCAACAGTCTCTCCTGCCGCTTTAGATGGAGTTCGCAGATGCGGAAACGCCCGGCTTGACCGGGCGTTTCGACGCAATCAGGCCTTGACCAGCGGCACCTTCGGCACCGAGCCGCGGCCCGAGGGGTCGGAGCCGCCCGGCCCGCCCTTTCCGCCGCTGCCGCCGGATGGCGGCTTCGGCTTGCGCTGCGGCGGCTTGCGCTTGGCCTTGGCGCGCTCCGGCGGCAGCTTCTCAGGTTTCGGGGTGACCGGGCCCTCAAGATATTCGAAGCCCAGCGCATCGCGGCCGGTCTCGTCTTTCTGCACGACCACCTTCACGTGGCCGCCATCCTTGAGCCTGCCGAACAGCACCTCGTCGGCCAGCGGCTTCTTGATGTTCTCCTGGATCACCCGCGCCATCGGGCGGGCACCCATCAGTTCGTCATAGCCGTTGGCGATCAGCCAGCGCGACGCCTCGTCGGACAACGCGATCGTGACATTGCGGTCGGCCAGCTGGGCCTCGAGTTGCATCACGAACTTCTCGACCACCTTGGAGATCACGTCCTCCGACAGGTGCGCGAAGGTGATGACCGCGTCGAGACGGTTGCGGAATTCCGGCGCGAACAAACGGTTGATCGCCTCGATGTCGTCGCCTTCCCGCTTGTTGCGGGTGAAGCCATAGGTGCCCTTGGCGAGATCGGCGGCGCCCGCATTCGTGGTCATGATCAGGATCACGTTGCGGAACGACACCTGCTTGCCGTTGTGGTCGGTCAGCCGGCCGTGATCCATGATCTGCAGCAGCACGTTGAACAGATCCGGATGCGCCTTCTCAATCTCGTCGAGCAGCAGCACGCAATGCGGATGCTGGTCGACACTGTCAGTGAGCAGGCCGCCCTGATCGAAGCCGACATAGCCCGGAGGCGCACCGATCAACCGCGAGACGGTGTGACGCTCCATATATTCCGACATGTCGAAGCGGATCAGCTCGACGCCGAGCGAGGACGCAAGCTGCTTGGCGACTTCGGTCTTGCCGACGCCGGTCGGACCCGAGAACAGGTAACAGCCGATCGGCTTTTCCGGTTCGCGCAACCCGGCCCGCGCCAGCTTGATCGAGGCCGACAGCGATTCCACCGCCTTGTCCTGGCCGTAGACCACGGTCTTCAACGTGTTCTCGAGATGCTGCAGCACCTCGGCATCGTCCTTCGACACGGTCTTTGGCGGGATCCGCGCCATGGTGGCGATCGTGGTCTCGACTTCCTTGATGCCGATGGTCTTCTTGCGCTTGGAATCGGGCAGCAGCATCTGCGCCGCGCCGGATTCGTCGATCACGTCGATGGCCTTGTCCGGCAGTTTGCGATCGTGGATATAGCGCGCCGACAATTCCACCGCCGCCTTGATCGCGTCGTTGGTGTATTTCAGCTTGTGGTATTCCTCGAAATACGGCTTTAGCCCTTTCAGAATCTCGATTGCGTCCGGCACCGAGGGCTCGTTGACATCGATCTTCTGGAAGCGACGGACCAGAGCCCGGTCCTTCTCGAAATACTGCCGGTATTCCTTGTAGGTGGTCGAACCGATGCAGCGCAGCGAGCCCGAGGCGAGCGCCGGCTTCAGCAGGTTCGAGGCATCCATCGCCCCGCCCGAGGTGGCGCCCGCACCGATCACGGTGTGGATCTCGTCGATGAACATGATCGCGTCAGGAGTAGCCTCGATCTCCTTGATCACCTGCTTGAGCCGCTCTTCGAAATCGCCGCGATAGCGGGTGCCGGCGAGCAGCGTTCCCATGTCGAGCGAGAACACGGTGGCATTCTTGAGCACGTCCGGAACTTCGCCATGCACGATGCGGCGGGCCAGCCCTTCCGCGATCGCGGTCTTACCGACACCGGCGTCGCCCACGAACAGCGGGTTGTTCTTCTGGCGACGGCACAGCACCTGGATGGTCCGGTTGATCTCGGAATCGCGCCCGATCAGCGGATCGATCTTGCCGTCCTTGGCCTTCTTGTTGAGATTGACGCAATAGGCGTCGAGCGCGTCGCCCTTCTTCTTCGGCTCGTCGCCGCCGCCCTTGGCATCGGTGTCCTCGTCGGCGCCGCGAACCGGACGCGACTCGGTCAGGCCCGGCCGCTTGGCAATGCCGTGGCTGATGTAGTTCACCGCGTCGTAGCGCGTC
>CAZXJZ010000047.1:0-25421 GCA_964641065.1 uncultured Hyphomicrobiales bacterium
TCGCGTTCCCGCTGCATCCGGAATATCGCACGCTGCCGATGGTCTGGTATGTGCCGCCGCTGTCGCCGATCCAGTCGGCCGCGGCCGCCGGCAAGATCGGGCATGACGGCGAGATGCCGGATGTGCGCAGCCTGCGCATCCCGCTCAAATATCTCGCCAATCTGTTGACCGCCGGCAAGGAAGAGCCGGTCGCGCTCGGTCTCGAACGCATGCTGGCGATGCGCGCCTATATGCGGGCGAAAACAGTGGACGGGGTCATCGATGAGGCGATCGCCAAGCGGGTCGGCCTGACCGCGCTGCAGATCGAGGAAATGTACCAGATCATGGCGATTGCCAATTACGAGGATCGTTTCGTGATCCCGACCGCGCACCGCGAGCTCGACGAGGATGCGTATGACCTGCGAGGGTCCTGCGGCTTCTCGTTCGGCAATGGCTGCTCCGGTGGGGAAAGCGAGGTCAATCTCTTTGCCACGCCGAAACGAGCTAGAAATCCGATGGAGATCGCGTGATGAGCATGACATTCAAGGTCCTGTCGGTGTTGCTGAACTATCCCACCGCCGAATCGCAGCAGGCGGTTCCGGAAATGCGCAAGGTGCTGGACGCCGAGAAGCTGCTGCCGCGCGCCGAGGCACGCGCATTGGTACGGCTGCTCGACGAGTTCGAAACCGGCGAATTGTACGACCTGCAGGAGCGCTATGTGCTGCTGTTCGATCGCACCCGGTCGCTTTCGCTGCATATGTTCGAGCATGTGCACGGCGAAAGCCGCGACCGCGGTCAGGCGATGGTCGACCTGCAAAATCTCTACTGTGAGAAGGGATTCGAACTCGGAACCTCGGAACTGCCGGATTTCCTGCCGCTTTTCCTGGAATTCCTGTCGGTTCTGCCTCGCTCGGAAGCCTATGATCTGCTCGGCCAGCCCGCGCATATCCTTGCCGCCATCGCGGAACGACTGCGCAAGCGGGAGTCTGCCTATGAAGCGGCCTTTCGTGCCCTCGTTGCCCTAGCCAAGGACAAACCGAAGGGCGAGTTGATTGCTGCAGCGCTGCAGGCGCCGGACGTCGATCCGAACGATCTCACAGCTCTCGATGCTGCCTGGGAGGACGAAGAAGTCCGGTTTGGCCCGGGCGCGGGCGACGGCTGCAAGGACAACCTGATGGCGCGCGTGCGCGGCGGCTTGCGCCCCGCACCGGACATGCCGGTATCAAGCCACAATCCCGTCACACGTCATTAAGGGGATCGCCGATGCGCGAATTCGTCAACTATCTGCTGTTCGGCTGGTATCCTTATGTCTGCATAACGGTCCTCATCCTCGGCAGCATTCTGCGCTACGACCGCGAGCAGTACACGTGGCGGAGCCAGTCGAGCCAGTTTCTCCGCCGCAGCCAGATGCGGTGGGGATCGAACCTGTTCCACGTCGGCTTGCTGGTGCTGGTGGTTGGGCATTTCATCGGACTTCTGACGCCCATCAACGTCTTCGACTATGCCGGCATCAAGCACGATTTCAAGCAGGTGATGGCGCTGGTGGTCGGTGGCATTGCCGGTGTCATGGCCTTCGTCGGATGCTCGCTGCTGCTGCATCGCCGGCTGTTCGATGCCCGCATCCGCAGCACGTCCTCGTGGGCCGACATCGGCGTTCTGGGTCTGCTTTGGGTGCAAATCGCACTCGGCCTGATGACAACCATCTGGACGCTGGATCATCTGGACGGCAAGGAGATGCTCAAGTTCATGGGCTGGGCGCAAGGGCTCTATCACCTCAATCCCAGTGCCGCGGACCTGATCCTGGATGCTTATTTCATCTACAAACTGCATATCGTCCTCGGCTTGACGCTGTTTTTGATCACGCCCTTTACCCGGCTGGTACACATCTGGAGTGCGCCGATCTGGTATCTCGGCCGTCGCGGCTATCAGGTCGTTCGTTCCACGCGCCCGCTCCGGCCTGCTTCGGTGTCACCGCAGCAGGACCGGATCAAGGTCGTGCAGGCGCGGCCCGCGTCGAGCGCCAGCGGCATCCCGGCGGAGTGACGACGATGAGCTGTTCGCTTCAGCAATTGGCGGGTTTGGACCGGCCGCGCCGCGTCAGCGTGAACGGTATCGCGATTGCGCGCGAGGATATTGCGCGCGAGACTCAGAATCATCCGGCGGACAAACCATTGACCGCATGGCGGGCTGCGGCCCGCGCTCTGGTGGTGCGGGAACTCCTTCTGCAGGAGGCACAACGGCTCAAGATCGTTGCGCAGCCTCTGTCCGATGCGGACGGCCGACGTGAGACCGAGTCCGAGGCGCAGATCCGGCAATTGATTGCCGAGCAGGTGCGGACACCGCATGCCGATGAGGAGGCCTGCCGCAGATATTATTCCGCCAACCGGAAGCGGTTCCGTTCGGCGGACTTGCTGGAAGCGCGTCACATTCTGCTCGCATGCGCTCCCAACGACGCCAAGGCGCGCGGCGAATGCCACATGCGGGCAGGGCAGATCATCGACGAACTGAAACGCGATCCGAATCGGTTCTCGGCGCTGGCGCTGGAAATGTCGGCCTGTCCTTCGTCGCAGGTTGGGGGGAACCTCGGTCAGATCGGCCCGGGCCAGACCGTGCCGGAATTCGAGCGTGCGGTGTCGGCAATCGTTGCGGGAGAAGTCGCAACTGAACCTGTCGCAACCCGCTACGGAATTCACATAGTGATCGTCGACCGCCGGGTTGAGGGACGGGAGTTACCGTTCGAGCAGGTGCGTGAACGGATCGCAGAGTGGCTGTCCGAGAAAGTGCGGCGCACAGCGATCGCGCAATATCTCTCCATCCTGGCCGGTCGCGCTGCGATCGAAGGCGTGGATATTGCGGCGTCGCCATCGCCGCTGGTGCAATGAGGGTGACATGACACTGGGTACGATCCTCGCGACCTTGCGAGACGAAGATGCCGCCGACGCCGCGCTCGCCGCACTCGACGATATCGTGCTCTACGCGCAGGTGCAGGGATGCGCCGCCGAACATGCGGAAACGCCAGGAGAATATGCCTGCGGCGCAGTACGGCGCTTTTCCAATCTTGCGTCGAGCGAAGACTGGCTGTCACTGATGACGGCGATCGAACGCAGCAGCGACCCGGCGCGCACGACGCTGGAAAGGATGGTTCGCTGGTCGCTTTTGAAGGACGCGGCGCCGGCGAGCAATGCCTGCGCTAAAAGCTCCTGCAGCTGCTCTTGACGCATGTCCCATGTCCCGGACGCTCGACGAACTGTTCGATCAGAATGTTGCATGGGCCGATCGCAAGACCCGCGACGATCCTCAGTTTTTCCGTCGCATGGCGGAGCAGCAGACTCCGCGTTATCTCTGGATCGGTTGCTCGGACAGTCGAGTCACGGCCAATGACGTGCTTGGCCTCGAGCCCGGCGAGGTATTCGTCCATCGCAATATCGCCAATGTGGTTCATACCAGCGACATGAATATTCTCTCGGTTCTTGAGTTTGCGGTCGAGCAGCTTAGGATTGAGCATATCATTGTTTGCGGACACTACGGTTGCAGTGGTATACGGCGGGCGCTTGCGGAGGAGCGCGGCGCTTTACTGGATTACTGGCTGCAGCCGATCGCAATGCTGTATCGGAAGCACCAGCTGACTTTCGATCGCATTCAGAATGAGACCCTGCTCATCGATCGGATGTGCGAAACCAATATCGAGATGCAGGTGCGCCGCCTGGCCGCTACCCCGATCGTGGAGAATGCTTGGATTCGCAAGCAGCCGCTCAATCTGCATGGATGGATATATGCGATCCATGACGGATTGTTGCGCGATCTCGGACCGCATTTATCTTCGATTGCCGATCGCGAAGCGCTGCCGTCAATCGACGAACGTGTGATGAATCCGGTGGAAGCAGTGAGTGCGGTGCAGAGGCAGGCTGCAGAGGCGTTCCATAGCTTGAGTTCGCAAGGGCGCGATCATCCGGGATGAATTGTGATCCAGCTTTCGACTCAATGGTCACAAACTCTGCTGACAGGGGCCATGAGTGGGCGGGAAAAACGGAAATCGTGCGCCCGGTTCGCTTAGGAGAATGCTCGTGTCTATTCAATCAGGTTCCGCGCCGCCCGCTCTCGAGCGCCGTTTGAAGTATGCCGGCCCGGCGTTGTTCTCCTACGGCTTCCGTCCGTTCTTTCTCGGTGGAGCCCTGTGGTCCATCGTCTGCATCGCTGTTTGGGTGCCCCAGTTTATGGGCGAATTGTCGCTGCACACGGCTTATTCGCCGCTCGATTGGCACATTCATGAGATGCTTTATGGTTATCTGGCCGCAGTCATGGCCGGATTTCTTCTAACCGCGATTCCGAACTGGACGAGCCGCCTGCCGATCTGTGGTGCTCCGTTGGCATCGCTTGCTGCGCTTTGGCTTTTGGGCCGGTTCGCCATTTTGCTTTCGGCCCATTTTGGACTGGTGGCAGCGGCTTTGATCGACGTGGTTTTTGTGACGACCCTCGCGGCCGCGGCCGCGCGCGAGATTGTTGCCGGACGCAATTGGCGGAACCTTCGGGTTCTGGCTGTGATCGGTGTGCTGATCGCCGGAAACATCGTCTTCCATGCTGAGGTCTACATCTTCGGTAGTGCCGACTACGGAATTCGAATCGGTATCGGAGCCGTTGTGCTTCTGATCTCGATCGTTGGCGGGCGTGTCGTGCCAAGCTTCACGCGCAACTGGCTTGCGCGCCAGGGAGCCGGGCGGCTGCCGGCTTCGTTCTCCCGCTTCGATGTCGTCGCTATCGCGGCGAGTGCAATTGCATTAGCGGTCTGGGTCGCGTTTCCAAACCATGCCGTTACCGGCGTTGCTCTCATTGTTGCTGCAGCGTTGCAAGCTGTTCGCTTGGCCCGATGGGCAGGGGATCGTACAATATCCGATCGACTCGTGCTGGTGCTGCATGTCGCTTATTCGTTCATTCCAGTCGGATTTGCCCTGTTGGGCTTTTCGATCGTCGATCCCTCGCTCGTACCTTCAAGCGCGGGTATTCATGCATGGACCGCGGGCGCGTTTGGCATGATGACGCTCGCCATCATGACGCGTGCGAGCCTGGGCCATACCGGCCAACCCCTGACAGCCGATATCGGTACCCAGGCGATCTACCTGTTGGTGTTTTGCGCTGCGATCCTGCGGATCGTTGCCGCATTCAACGGCTCGATGGTGCTGATCGTGGCCGCCAGCGTTGCCTGGGTCGCTGCCTTCGGCGGCTTTGTTCTGCTGTACGGACCCGGTCTGGCGGGGCGGCCTCCAGCTTGGGCTGGGCGGTAGCGAAAGGCTATAAATCCGCTGCAGTGCCGACGAGCGCCGGTCATGGCTAGATGGGCGCGGCTGTCTGGGCTATCGATCGGAGGCGATGGTCTTGTTTCGTCGCTGCGGTCGAGGTGCATCGCCGAAATCGATGATCGAACGATGCAGGATATGCCCCGCACAATCGACGCGAAGCCTTGCATGGCGACCGAGGTAAAACAAGTTCAGCCGGAAGGTGCCGCGATCCGCATCGACGCCCGTCTCGCACACGCTCGTGATGCGCCCGTTCCGCATGAGCGCGGACACGTCGTCGGCCTGGACGTCAAGCAATTCGCCGACAAGGGACGAATCGAGGATGAAGTCGTCACCGTCGCGTTCGATCTTGCGGGGGGATGCTGCGGAGCCGGCTGTGACGGCGGAGGGGCTGAGCGCATCGGAATCCGCCTGCGGAGACGATGGGGCGGTCTTGATGCCGGTGGGCGGATCAGACGTCATCGTTGCATGCCTTTCTTAAAGAGGCGGTTGAAAAACCCGTTGGTCGCGGCATTAGTGCAGGAGACGAAACCTCGCATCGCTGGCCTGTGTCAGGTTGTGATCTCGTGACGGTGATGGCCGGCGCCACAATCGTGTGACGAGCAGAGGCATGTCAGGCTTCCGCGGCCGTCCTGATTGCGGGGCCGCGGGTACCAAAACTACGCGCTCGTTTGGGAGCCTGGAAGTCCGACCGCTCGAGCATAAGGTCCGCGATCGTGTATCGATCGAGTGTCGCGATGAAGCTATTGAGAGCCTCATTGAGCATTGCGGGCAATTTGCAGCAGCCCGTGACGATGCACTGATTTCCGGTCGCAAAGCATTCTACTAGCGCGAAGTCTGGCTCGGTTGCGCGGACCACATCACCGACGACGATGGCATTCGGGGCCTTCGCCAACATGAAGCCACCCGAGCGGCCGCGGACGCCCCTCAAGAAGCCCTTTCGTACCAGAATATTGACAACCTTCATCAGGTGCGCCCGCGATATCTGATAGGTGCGGGCGGTCTCCTCAATAGTGAGGAGTTTGTCGCCGGAGACCGCGGCGTACATGAGAACGCGAAGCGCATAATCCGACAATGTGGTCAGACGCATGGGATCATCCATCGCTCCGAAACGGGTGCACGTCGTGCAGGTCGTTCTGTAGGGTCAGCCTGCGCAAAGAGTGTGGCCGATGGACGCTTAAATCACGAAGCCAACAATAAGCGCGCCAATTGAGGCCCAGGCAAACGAGTTGATGAGCATGCGAAGCAGGTCGCGGTTATCGGCTTTGCCGATCCCGAGTGCGTTGCATGCGATGTCGCCAGGCAGTAGCAGAACCGTAGTGAACGCATTGATGATGGGTGCTGAATGTCCCATGGCGCGCCTCCGATCTATCGATGTTGACAATAGCACAGGCTCCAAATAAAGCAACATTTAGAATATATCTTTTATGGAGAGGGTAGATGGAGGCTCAAACGCGGCGTGCTCGGCTATCTGCGGAGATCAGGGATCGGACCGGGATCGACGAGGCTATGATCAGCGCGCTCGTGGTCGCGTTCTATGCACAGGTTCGAAAGGACCCCCTAATCGGTCCAATCTTTGAGGCAAAGATCGATGACTGGAGCCATCATTTAGAGAAGCTTTGTGCATTCTGGTCGTCGGTGGTGTTGATGTCCGGCCGATATCATGGACAACCCATGCGGGCGCATATGCCTCTGCCGGTCGAACGTGCGCATTTCGAGCGGTGGCTTGAGATCTTCGAAATGACGGCCATGAATATGTGTCCCCCATCAGCGGCCGATATCTTCATCGACCGTGCCCGCCGGATTGCAGACAGCTTGGAGCTTGGGATTGCGACCAGCCGGGGAGAAATAGCGACCCCTCGATGGGCCTGCGCCAACGTGCCGTCGCAGCCGTAAAAGAAATGCGGATGCGGATATTGCCGCAATCGAAGCCCGAAGGAGGCGCTTATCGGGCCGGCGCGTGAGCCACACTCCAACCGGCCGGAACGCACCATGTTTTTGCGTTTCGATGACGGCCGCGCCTGTCTGTTTGCGTTCCATCGTACGGAGACCGACCAATGACGCGCGTCATCGCCGCGGTCCTGTTTGTCTGGGCCGGTGTCTTGCTAGGTGTGTCTTTCATCGCCACGCCTGCCAAATTCCTGGCGCCAAGCCTGCCGATGGCGCAAGCGCTCGACGTCGGCCGCTGGACGTTTCATGTGCTTTCTCTGGTGGAATGGGGTTTCGCCGCCGCGTCGGTGGTCCCACTCGTCGCCGCATGGCGAACGGGCAGGGTGTATGGCTTGATCGTTGCATTGATCGCCGTCGTCGTACTCGTCATGGCCGCGGAGACTTTTGCGCTGAGGCCGCTGCTCGACGCGCGAGTTCTACAAATCATGAAGGGCGAAATCGTTTCGCCAACTACCTTGCACAAAGCCTATATTGCGCTCGAAGCACTGCGGTTCATCCTCATACTTGCTGCCGGCATCGGCGTTTTGCGATATCTTGGGCACGGTCGTATTGCGTTGAGAGACGTCAATTCGTCGGTCCAGAGATCCGGATCGTAAGGAGTTTTGTTCTGATCGTGTTTCACGAGGAGGAGTGATGGGAGGTGACCATAGCCGGGCTCGTCGTTCGTATCGATGACTGCGAGCCCATGTCCGCTTTTGACCCAGAGCGGACATTGCTCTTCACCGCGATAACGCTCTCGCGAGCGGAAGCGCGTTCGACCTTCTTCGGAGCGAGATAATCGTACCCTGGTTTTCGCCATCGAGTGAAAGAGCCACGCCGCCAGATTTCTATTCTGAATTGGGAGCGGTTCGCGATTTGGTGGTGACGAGCCGGTAGCCAGCTTTCGGCACCGCGATGATTCGCCCGCTTTCGGAGCCAAGCTTCTTTCTAAGAGTTCGAATCACAGCATCCACAACGTTGCTCCCGACGACCGCACGTCGCCAGACCTTTTCTATAAGCTCTTCTCGAGTCACGACGCCCGGCGAGCGATCGATGAGCTGCGCAAGAACATCGGCTTCTAGCCGCGTCAATTGCACCGTCACGCCATTTGCTATTAATTCCCGACGATCACGGGCAAACTCCAGAGGCAATGCCTTATCAGATGGGTCTGCCACACCAACAAGTTCAGAGATCCAACCGATTAATCCGCCGCCTCGTAGAGCAAGCACCATTGATCCAGGCAACCCGTCGCGCGGGGCAGTCAATGCTTGAAAGCCAAGCCTTCGCATGAGTGGCCCGTCGATGGTCGCTTGGCTCGCGGCAGTGTAGACCCGTGAGAGATCCCATCTCTCGAAATACGCGCGCTTGACGTCCACGGTGCAAGCCGCCCAAGCGCTTCCTCCTTCGTCTGAAGGAGACGCCAGAAGCTGGCGCAAAAACAATGTCTCACCACTTGTAGGCCGACTTTCCATATTCGTGCGCCATTTAGCGAAAAGCGGATCAACTGCGAGCAGTGGATCGAGGGGATCGGCAGCGCGGGCGCAGACATAAAACGCCAACACTGCGCTCTTTGGTCCGCGTGCTACGCTGAACCTGTAGGGCACGACCTGTGCCCACGTTTCTAAAAGTCTCCGCTCAACCTCACCTATACGCGTTTCTGCGATTTTCAGAACCGTTGCGATATCCGCCTTCCGGGTCGCTTTCCGACAGTCAATAATAGCTCGTTGGGGCCTTCCCAGCCGTTAGCCGTGTTGAATGCTCCGAGCTGTTCTGTGATCTCAGCCCACGCGGTCTCCCGTCTCGTGTCGTCAAGCCTCGCGAGAATGTGCATGATAGGGCTGGCCGATGTTCGCACGAAGTTGAGATATTCTTGTACCGACGGCACGCGGAAAGGCGCAGCAACTTTCGTCGTCGCCACGTGGAAGAAACCGGCGCGACCGACTAGTTCATCCATCATCCCGGGCCTGCCGAGGCTTAGCAGGCCCCCAGGCCGATAGCGATCGGGCAGTGGCAAGCCGGCGTGTTTGAAGGCTGTCGAGACGAGAATAGAGATGCACGGATTCTGCTCTGGCGTAGAGAAAACCCTTGTACAGGCGCTGCCACCGGCCTTCAGTGCGCTATACATTCGCCGGAGGCAATCACAGGGATCGTGGTACGGGTTGGCGAGTATTCCAGAAGTTGCCAGCTCATATGCGGTGATCGCAGGCTGATGCGACAGCGACACCAGGGACGGGTCAGGCCAAGGAAGATCACGATGCAGAAGGCCTTGCGTATAGCGTGGGGGCCGGTGAGCCTAGCGACCAACTGTGGAAGAGCGGGCATGCCTAGAACCACTTCAATAGGCCGCTGACAAAAGGCCATGCGCCGATGCCTATAATGGCAATCGCGGAAAATACCTGCATCCAGCGGCCGAGCGCTGCGGCTGAAGCCAATCGGTCCATTGCGGGTGGGGCTAGGAGACCGTTGCGCGCGGCGATCGCCAACAGCGGAAAACACGCCACCGTACAAATCATGCCAGCGGCGAATGCGAACGACAGCGCGATGCCCGCGAGCGTCATGTCTTTGGTCACCGCGTACGTCATCACGAACGTTGTGAGGGGGCACGGCACAAACCCAGCTGTCACCGCCAACACGGGCGCTGAATGGGGCCGCTTGTGATGAAATAGCGCGCTCACAAGCAGCCATAAGCCGATGGCTATGATTAGCACCTGGCTAGCGGTTTGCAGCTCGACCGCACGGCCCGCACCGCCGAGCGTGCGCTGGTAGATCGCGAAGCCTGCCAAAACCAGCGCGATGGCCGAACCGACATGCACAACGATAAGCAACGACGTTGAGGCGAGGGCGCCGGTCACCTTGCCGTCGCCCGCATAATAAGCCGTCAACACCGCCTTGCCGTGACCAGGCAGCAGCGCATGAAGCATCCCAAACGCAAACGCGGTCGCCACCAGCAACGGAAGCGTCCCCGCGTTGCCCGCATGCACGCCGTTCAAGGCGTCAACAGCACCAGAATATAGCCAGCGTTGCAGATCAACCAACCAACCCATTGTTCTGACCTAGACCGGACGGGGCCATTCGGGGTGGATGCTATCGATGACGAAGGCGTGCGAGTGCCGGGGTCCCTGTGGTGTGGCTACGCTTTCGGCGAGGTGAGGATGCGTCGCCGGCAGGTTCTCGTGTGTGTGCTCAATGCTGTCGGGATCGTTCGCGGGCCAAATCCACAGGGCGACCACTACCGCCACGCCGGCTGCGATTGCTAGAGCCAGGAATGTTACCGGCAGGCCTGCTGTTGTGCCCAGCCATCCGGCGACCGGATAGGTGATAAGCCAGCAGGCGTGGGACAGCGCAAATTGTGCTGCGAACAGCGCGGGTCGGTCTTCCGGGTTAGACGAGCGGCGGAGCAACCGCCCCGAGGGGGTTTGGGCCAGCGAGTAGCCAAGACCGATCGCGAACCACAGCGGCAACAGCAGATACAAGTTCGGAAGCAGAGCGCCAAGCAAAAGTCCAAGCGTGAGCGTGGTAGCTCCCGCCAGCATCGCCGTTCTATCCGGAATTGATTCCAGCAGTCGCGGCAGGGTCAGCGCCGCGATCATTGAACCCGCGCCGAAGGCCGCCAGAGCGACTGCCGTTGCTCGCTGGCCCATGCCGAACGTCGACTGGACCAACACTACGGTATTGACGATCACCATCGCGCTAGCCGCTGCAACCGCGAATGTGACTCCCAACAGCCCGCGCAGCCTTGGGGTTGCGAGGTAAATCCGGATGCCCCGCGTGGTGCGATCGTAGATGCCCCGCGCTTCGGCTGGTTTGGGGCTTGGCAGCATCACCGACACGACGAGTGCGGCGGAGGCGATGAATCCGACCGCCGTCCCTGCAAAGAGGCTATGGAAATTGATGAGCGTCAGCAGTGCGGCGGCGAGCATCGGGCTCACGACACTTTCCATATCGTAGGCCAAACGGGAAAGGGACAGCGCCCGGGTGTAGTCCTTCTCATCAGGCAGCACGTCGGGGATAGTGGCCTGAAACGTCGGCGTGAAGGCGGCAGATGCTGACTGCAGAACAAAGATGAGGACGTAAATCTCCCATATCTGCGTAACGAACGGCAGAAAAACAGCAACTGCCGTGCGGATAAGGTCCAGTGCGACCAGCATGGTTCGACGTGGGAGGCGTTCGGCGAACGCCGCCGCGATCGGCGCTACGCCGACGTAAGCAATCATCTTGATTGCCAGCGCCGTACCGAGCACAGCGCCCGCATTCGCGCCTGCCAGGTCGTAGGCGAGCAGGCTCAAGGCAACCGTTGCTAGCCCGGTGCCAATGAGTGCGATCACCTGTGCAAGGAAAAGGTGGCGGTAGGTGCGGTTGGCGAGGACGTTCAACAACTCTGTACTCCCTTACGCGGTTTTCTGGGTTGCGGGCATTGCGTCGTCTGCCTTGGTCCCGGTTGTCTGGACAGATTTTTCCGCGTCGATAAGTGGAGCCTCTGCTGGGGTTAGGCTGCATGCGGAGGGGTCGCGTCGGAAAGTAGGCTTGATCGGGTGTGACGCCGTCAAGGCTCAAATACGTTCGCCGGCCATTGTAGAAGTCTGGGTAACGGCCGATCGAGGCGCGAGCCTCGCTGACGCTGTCGTCGGCCTTCAGATACACCTCCTTGTATTTGGCGCTGCGCCACAGCCGCTCGACGAACACTTTGTCGCGCCAGGCGCCCTTGCCATCCATGCTGATCGCAATGCCGTTGTTGGCGAGCACGCCGGTGAAGGATGCGCCGCCCGTGAACTGGCTGCCCTGATCGGTGCTGACTGTGTCCGGCTTGGTCGCTGGGCTCTTCGTTGGCGCCGCTGTTGAGAGTTGCGCACTTCTTCTACCGATCTGGTTTGCGCTTGGTTTGGGTTACTCGCTAACTCAAAACGCCATCGGGACGCCCGTTGCGCGGGTCATCACCCTGGCATTTGATCGCTTGCCGTCTTGGAGACACCAAGTTGCGAAGCCGGCAGCAATGAAATTCAGCAGAAGTGCAGTCGGTCGCATCTCTTCGGCGGGGAAGCCGGTGATCGCCATCACCGCAATGAATCCGGTGCCGCCGGCCTGCTGCCATGTGACAAGCTTTGTCACAAGAATCTCTATTTCTGAAAAACTTTGGTGAAACTGGACGTGTCCAATACACGCGAGAAACCGGCTCTTTGTTTCAAGTCATTGGAGTTCACATGAAAAAGAAGACTCTCATCATCGGCGGCATGGTGGCCACCGCCGCGCTCGTCGGCGGCTGGGCTTTTGCGCAATCACCCGGGCACGGCCTCGGCGGAATGCATGGCATGGGACCGGGCATGCATGGTCAGATGCGCCCCGGAATGCATGGGCAGACGGAAGGCGCGATGCACGGTCGAATGGGACGCGGGCGCATGGGCATGATGGGTATGATGGATGGGTCTGCCACACCGACCGAGCGTAACGAAATTCATGAGATGTTGATCAATCACGACCAGATAAAGCGCGTCGTAACAAATCTTCCGAATGGCATTCGAGCCGTCACCGAATCGGATGACCCGGAAATCGCCGCGACGATCGCCAGCCATGTCGCCGGCATGGGCGAACGGGTTAAGGAGGGCCGCGACCCCGACTTGCCAATTCAAAGCCCGACGCTGAAACTCATCTTCCGCGACAAGGACAAGATTAAAACGACCTACGAAGCCACGCAAAAGGGGATCGTTGTGGTGCAGACGTCGGATGACGCAGAAACGGTTGCTGCGCTTCAGAAGCATGCCGCCGACGTTACCGATCTCGTCAACCGGGGCATGGTTGCCGCACATGAAACGATGATGAAGAATGGTCGCGGCATGATGGGGCGTGGCATGCGCGGCGCCAACGCCGAAACGGAACATCGCCATTGAGAGTGGCAATCTAGCCACAAGCGGCAATTGCAATGTGTTCGTTTCCAGGGCCTCCGGACCCAAAATTTTCGGGGGTCCGTTATGTCAACGCTAGTAACCGGCGGACCTGCACTTGCGACGAAGCGTCATCTGATATCGAAGGACCAAATGCCGACCGACAAACTGGTCCTCGATCTGACGCTGGTGCTGCCAGACATTCCCGACGAGCGGGATGCTTGCGTCGCGCGGCTGACCTCTCTTCTTGAGAGCAAGTACATCGACCAAGCCCATGTCGTTCACGAAGGTAGCAAGGCGAGGCTCTGTTTGCATTACGACTCCAAGCGAATCAGCCTCGCGGAAGTGCGCCAGCTGGCGGCCACGGCGTCGATATCCACGAAGGTTCGACGATCATCGTCGTGTTTAATGCTCTGCGTTTGGTGACTTACCGCATATCACCAAGTGTCCTGGCGACTGCCTAAAAGTCTGGGCTTCTTGACGAATCCGGTTGGCGGGTCGCTGTGATCTACCGCAATAGGGCCGGCACTCTTACATGTAAGTATAAAGTTCGAGTTTGCCGCGCGGCGTCGCGCCCGTAATGAGGAGCGTAATCCATGGCCAATCATAGAGAAGTTGTGATTTGCGCGCCTGTACGCACGGCCATCGGGACATACGGCGGCGCCCTCAAAGATACGCCCGCAGTCAATCTCGGAGCGGTTGCCATACGCGAAACGCTCAGTCGCGCAAAACTTCCACCCTCCGACGTGAACACCGTTGTCATGGGCAATGTTATCCAGGCCGGCAATAAGATGAACCCGGCCCGACAGGCGGCCTATCATGGCGGGGTTCCGGTCGAGGTGCCCGCGATGACGGTCAATCGCGTATGTGGTTCAGGCGCACAGGCGATTGCAAGCGCAGCGCAAGAGATCATGCTCGGATTCATCGACAGTGCGGTTGCCGGCGGTATGGAGAATATGGATCGGGCCCCGTATCTCATGCATTCCGGGCGCTGGGGCTATCGTATGGGCGACGGACAGATCTTCGATTCCATGCTGATGGACGGTCTTAATGACGCATTTTCCGGCCAGCATTCCGGATGGCATACCGAAGATCTCGCCCATTCACACCACATCACCCGTGAAGATCAGGACCGATGGGCGGAACGCTCGCAGAAACGATTTTCAGAGTCTCAGTCGGCAGGAAAATTTGCCGCAGAAATCGTCGCGGTCGACATGCCCTCGCGAAAGGATCCGGTGAAGTTTGATAAGGATGAGCACAATCGGCCGGATACCACGCTGGAGACGCTCTCCAAGCTCAAACCCGCTTTCCGTAGGGAGGGGGGCACAATCACGGCCGGCAATGCACCAGGTCTCAATTCCGGTGCCGCAGCAATGATTGTAGCGGATCGCGCCGGGGCCGACATGAAAGGACTCACGCCGATGGCCCGCCTGGTTTCCTACGGCATCGGCGCCGTCGAGCCTGGGATGTTCGGATTAGGTCCGGTGCCTGCCGTGCGCCAGGCGCTTGCCCGTGCCGGTTGGAAGGTCGGAGATATTGAACGGATCGAAATTAACGAGGCGTTTGCGGCCATCGCACTCGCTGTCACCAAAGATCTCAAGCTTTCTCCAGACATTGTCAATGTTGAAGGCGGCGCCATCGCGCACGGGCATCCGATCGGCGCGAGCGGGGCGGTCCTCACGACGCGCCTCTTGCACTCGATGCAGCGCGATAAGCTCAACAAGGGTATCGTCACACTTTGCATTGGCGGCGGGCAGGGGATCGCGCTCGCGTTCGAAGCCCTCCGATAAGTGATGAAATAAGAGAGGGCTGGTCGCCCCTGTCATCGGGAGGATGGAGTATGAGCAAGGATTATGCAGAAATTGCGCACGAAGTGATTGAAGGCGTCGGGCTGTTGCAGCGTGCCGCCCCCGATACAATGAATTCGCGGCACTTTCGATGGCGGCCACAGCCTCCAAGGCCATCGACACAAAAACAAAGGAACTGATGGCGCTCGCGATCGGTATTGCAGTTCATTGCGATGGATGCGTTGCATATCACGCAAAGATGGCTCATCACCATGGCGCAAGCCGTGATGAGGTTGCCGAGACTATCGCCCTAGCCGTCTACATGGGCGGTGGCCCAGCGGTGGTGTACGGAGGGGACGCACTACGCGCATACGACCAATTCGTCGGCACAAAGTCATAGGATGCCCCGCATGGGTCGTGACCCCAAATGACAGAGCCACTGGAACAATTATCGAAAGTGCCGGTCCGTCCCATCTCGGAGCGCCTAAACCACGAATGCTTCTGCATTACGTTGAATCGTGATGCGCTGTGTCAGGCGCTCGAGCGAGAGGTCGGTGATCCGGAATTTTGTGCAACTTTCATAAGGTCGCGGCCGCACCTGTTCTCGAATACGCCTGTGTTCCTCTCGGAGTCGGACACCGGCCGGATGGTGCGGATCATACATGCGATTGAAGCCGCGACTAGATTGCCGGCTTATCAAGAAGCCGTATTGTCTTGGGCTCCTGAGATCGCGCGCCGTGATTTCGGACCGCGTGGCGTGTTTATGGGGTACGATTTTCATCTCGCTGCAGACGGGCCGAAGCTGATTGAAATTAATACCAATGCTGGCGGGGCCTTTTTGAACGCGCTTTTGGCCAAGGCGCAGCTAGCCTGTTGCAACGAAATCGAAGTTGCGATGAGCAGATCCGAGGCTGCCGATTTTGAGATGTCTGCTCTTCGCATGTTCCGACGCGAGTGGATGTTGCAGCGCGGCTCGGAAGCGCCGCGTCGAATCGCGATCGTTGATGATCGACCCGAGGATCAGTATCTCTATCCAGAATTTGTCGTGGCCCAGCGCTTTTTCCTGAGGCACGGCATCGAGGCAGTGATTGCTGATGCCTCAATGCTTCGTTATGAGCGCGAGCAGCTAATCGTCGGAAGCGAGTCGATTGACCTCGTATATAATCGGCTGGTTGATTTTGCGCTCGAACGTCCGGAACACCACGCTCTACGCGCCGCATATGAAGATGGCGCTGTAGTCGTTACGCCGAATCCGCGGGTCCATGCGCTTTATGCGGACAAACGCAATTTGTCGTTGTTGTCCGATCAGTCACTGCTCCGCACTTCGGGACTTTCAGAAGATAAGCTTGCCGATCTTGATGGCGTGCCAGGCACGGTGCTCGTCACTTCCGACAACGCGGTTAAGTTATGGGAGAAGAGAAAGGGGTTGTTCTTCAAGCCGGCCGGCGGGCATGGCAGCAAGGCGGTCTATCGCGGGGATAAGGTGACCAAGGGAGTATGGGCGGAGATCATTCGAGGTGGATACGTCGCCCAGGAATTTGCAGCGCCCAGCGAGCGCATAATCAAACTAGATGGTCTGCCGCAGACTCGAAAGACTGACGTCCGACTCTACGTTTATGATGGTCAGGTGCTGCTCATCGCGGCCCGAATCTACCAGGGCCAGACAACGAATTTCAGAACGCCGGGCGGTGGATTCGCTCCAGTCTTTGTTATTTAGAACTCTGCGAACTGTCAGCTTCAACAAATATACTTTTTCATTCTTTTACCATACCTCACGTCGAAGCGAGCTTCGACTTAAGTTAGTCGTGTGAAGCTTGATTCAGGTCAATTGACTGCCATTCTCAGAGCGCGCTTGATGATCTTGCTTTCTCGGGTATCGGTGCGGCAGTGTTGCTCCTGGCATCGAGGGAGTGTGCGAGCAAATGAAGCATCGCCTTTTCCGCATAACAACTGCATCGCATTGCAATGAGCGGTCCATTACAGGCCTGCATACTCAACCTCGCGAGCAGAGCTATCTCGACTGTGATGAAGCAGGGTTGGGCTTGTTACCCAGGTTGTTGTCTCTCGGACCGGCGTTCAGCATGAAGCCCACGGCGATAAAGAAGCCGAGAAGCCCGAGGCCCATGATAAGGCTCAAGTCCGATCTGACTTGCGGTCGGGGACGGCGGCGCTTGGAACGTGGGCTTCCTGGCTCTGTCATTCCTGCCTCCCGTGGCGGGGGAATGTAGGGAGGAGGTTAGCACGAAAAAGCCCCGGACTATGCCGGGGCTCTTACGCATTACATAACCAATTGGTTACTTCGGTGCTGGAGCGGGCGTTGTCGGCCGCTGCATGGGAGCACCCGTCGTTTCGCGCGCTGGGTTGTTCATGCCGGAACCCGTCGTAGAAGGGGAGGTCGCCGCGGGCCGGTTGTCAGTAGCAACTGTCGTACGGTCGCCCATGTTGTAGAAGAACAAGGCGCCAATAATGGCAAGCGCTAACAAACCAAGAATCATTGGCCAGCCCGCGGCGCTCGCACGAGCAGCGTCATAGGTCCGCCGTTGCGGATGGACATCGAGAGGGTCTTTGGGGTCGCGTCCTGGTTCGTAGGTCATGGAACATCTCCGTTGGTTGCCGTGAATACAAAACCGGAGGCGTGAGCATGGTTCCGCTAGAGGTACAGTTACGCTCCCGCGCTCAGTCCCATGAGCAAAATGGCCGCGAGAATCAACGATGCTTCATCCCCGCCTTCCGCGCTGGATTGCAGGTCCCGGTACGGGCTGATGATTATTTCCGTGCGTCTACGTGCCTATGTCAGTTCCCGCATGTACGGCGCGCGTAACGCAACCGCAAGTGCGGCAACAAGAGCGATTCGCTTCATAGTGATACTTCTATGTCGTCCAGGACGTGAAGACGAAGCGCTGCACCATTTTGGACAAGCGACCGGCCACGACGACGGAAGTCACCGTGCTCGGCACGACCCCGTTCAAGACCCGCGCTGAAGCCGAATCCGGCATGCGGATACACAAAGTCTGCGTCACAAGTCTCCGTTCGAGTCACCCGCACCTGCGACGTAGTCGAAGATGGATTTAATTGCCCCCGGTATGCGCCAAGGTGCGCGGACAAGACGGAAGCAGGGTAAACGTTATGTCGCAGGAGCAACGGTGCGCCTGCCATCGGCTGGTGCGCGTTGCACGCGGTTCATCCCCTGAAAGCCTTCGTAATCTCCGCGAACAGCTTTTAGCATATGCCGCTCTCGCTCGATTTCCTGAGCGGTTCGGAATCCCATACGCCTCAGTATCGGGACCGGTGGGCACCAGCCTTGCACCGCATGCTGAAGCAGGAACCCGGTGACGAGCGCAGGAAGAATGAGAAAGCGGCGGTCAGTGGTGGCCCCGAGGACCACGCCGGTCAATGCGAGGGTGGATGCGTTGAGCTCGATGGCCCGCTCAATATCCCATTCTCCGTCAAGCTCTCGCAAGCGGTCGTCGATCTCCTCAGGCGCCGCTGCCAAGTCCTGGACGCGCTGTTCAATCTCTTGGTCGATCCTTTCGTTTACTTCGTCCGGGGTGTGCTGGCGCACGCGGTTTTGAGTGGTCGGAATCATGGCGGAACCTCCTGAGGCACGAACGCGCCGTTAGTTCCTGGGTTCCCTACCGCGAAGGGTTTGCGGCCTCCGCATGGCGGGTGGCGGCTACGTCTTGCCGGTCCGGCTCTTGCTTTCGTAGGCCCGCATTCGCCTTTATCATTTCCGTGAGAAATAGCGAGCCGCTGACATGGCGTGCTTGCCGCACCGGGGTCCTCTAGCGGGTTGCTGAAAAACGCCATGCCGTACCGTTGGTTCGTCGCCTTTCGCCCGATGGCCCGGTCTGGGACCCGACTGTGTTCACGAAGAACTGCGATAGGCTTCAAAATGGCGCAGTGTTTGCGAAATCCATGAGCACGCGTCTGAACCATCCGCAGGTCAAGCCGCTGTTGTCGGACGAGCATTTTTCGATCGACGGACGCTGATCGCAGGAGGGGACTGAAGCATGCAGCAACGAGACGTCTCGTCGTCAAGAGCGTCTCCGGTGAGTCACCACGTGCGTGTTTCTATGAGAGTCGACGACAAGTTGGCGCCAAGAAATCCGAAGAAACGCTGCTGTGCATGCGCCCCGAGCGGCCATGCCGCCGCTGCATCACCCATAAAACCGAGAAATTCCCGCCGTCTCAAATCACCGCACGGCTCAGAAGACGCCATGGTAGCGGTTCAAACGAGTGCTTTGATAGGTGACGAATCATCATCCGTACACCGCCGTAACCGATTTTCCTATTCCGGTACGCCGGCCTTGCGAAGCCCTTCAATATAGATTTCGAGATGAGCCGGATCTTTCACGTAGAAGAGTCGTTTGCGCGCCATACGGCAAGGTGCACACCGGCATATTTGAATGCAGCAGCAGCTGCTAACCTTTGCTGCTGAGATATCGACGTGCGCGGCGATCGGGTTTCATTGAAAAAGTCTATCTTAACCGAAGCGAACTTGCGGTGGGATAGGTTTCAGGAGACCTTTTGTAAGCTTCCGCGCAGCGCGGAGAACAGAACCACGGCTTGTCTCTCGGTTCGAGTTTAAAACCCCTATAAGGGGGGTGCATCTTACACACCGGGTCTATCCACGACGGATCCGGTGCAGGGGCGAGTTCGAGGGAAAAGATGGGTATTTCGTTAGCAACAGACCGTAGGGCGATGTTTCCAATCTCGCGTGTGACTATCTGCTTCGTGCGTGCAAAGTCGACGATGGGCTGTGTTGCAAGAAGTTGTCCCGGCCCTGCGAGGGCGGTAACGCGCGCGGCAATATTGACCGTCGAACCAAAGAGATCATTGGATCTTCGGATCACTCGGCCGTGGCTTACTCCGCAACGGGTCAGGGGCAGTCTGGGTTCGGACCGACATGAAGCTAACAAACGACCGAGCATCTCAAGCGCCAATTCGGGGTTAGAGAATGCCAGCATCGCCTCATCGCCAATCCACTTGAGCGGAGCCCCATGATTACTGAGGGCCTCTGATACCAACTCCTCAAAGAGTTCTATAGTCCCGATTGCCTCCTCATCTCCATAGACATCCGTTATCGCGCTGAAACCGGCCAGATCGACAAAAGCCACGGTAGCCATCTCGGTGAAATGGTGAGTGGCTGGGCGCTCGTGCTGTCTCATCACTGCACAGTCTTAGGTAAGTTGTCATGGCCGGCCGACAGGAAGCGTTGGTTGAAATACTGCTGCCTTTGACGCGCAATATGACATAGTTTCCAGTTCGACCGCATCGCTGATTTAGGCAAGCGAACGCTTCTGAGGCGCTTCCATCTCTGGCAGCCCCGATTTGTGCTGGGACCGTCGGTAGTCAGCATTTTCAGACGACCTTCTCTTCCAGTGGCTGGTTGAATGCCCTGTGTGGCGAGGGCGCAAGAGATTGTCTCGCGTTTGCGATCATCGCCGGACGGAGACCTTTGAGCCTTAGCGCGTTCGCGAGTACAAAAACACTGGAAAGCGCCATGGCGGCAGCCGCAAAGATGGGTGAAAGCAGAATGCCGTAAGCTGGGTAAAGGGCGCCAATCGCCACTGGGATAAGCACTGCGTTATAAGCGAATGCCCAGAACAAGTTCTGTTTTATGTTACGGATTGTTGCCTGCGATACGGCGATCGCATTAGGTACGCCGCGTAGGTCACCTGACATCAGCACTACGTCGGCCGCTTCGATTGCCACGTCAGTGCCGGTGCCGATCGCGAGACCAACGTCGGCGGCCGCTAGGGCTGGAGCATCGTTGATGCCGTCGCCAACGAAGGCAACGCTTCCGAATCGCGCCCGCAGTCGCGAAACGGCCTCGACCTTTCCGTCCGGCAAGACCTCTGCAACGATCTCATCGATGCCAAGCTGCTTGCCGATAGCCCGCGCAGTTTCGCTATTGTCGCCTGTGATCATTGCAACTTTCAAGTTCAGTCGGTGAAGTGCTTCAATAGCTTCGGGCGTGGACGGCTTAATCGGATCGGAGACTGCCAACATGGCGGCAAGTTGACCATCTACGGCCGCGTAGAGCGGAGTCTTGCCTTGAACAGCGAGTCGCTTCGCTGAATGAACAAACTCGAGCATGTCGTAGCCGAGCATCCTGAGGTAGCGATCGGAACCGACCTCCACCTTGCGGCCGTGAACAGTCGCTGTTAGTCCCAAGCCCGGCACAGCCTCAAACGCTTCGACTTGATCGAGCGTCAGGTTGCGCTTAAGCGCCTCCTCCACGATTGACTCGCCGATCGGGTGTTCCGAGCGACTCTCTGCGGCCGCAACGAGGGGCAAGATCTCCTCAACTGAGAAGCCTTGCGCGGGTACGAAGTCGGTGAGCTCCGGACGTCCTTTTGTGAGAGTCCCAGTCTTGTCGAGAGCAATTACCTTGACTGAACGAAGCGTCTGCAGCGTGTCGCCGTTGCGGAACAGCACGCCCATTTCGGCTGCACGACCTGTTCCGACCATGATCGAAGTGGGGGTTGCGAGACCCATCGCGCAGGGGCAGGCGATAATGAGGACGGAAACGGCATTTACCAGCGCGTATGTGAGCGCCGGTTCAGGACCAAGCAATGCCCAAATCGCGAAAGTTATCGCCGCCAACCCCATCACGATAGGCACGAAGACTGCGGTGACCCTGTCCGCGAGCTCCTGAAGTGGCAGCTTGGAGCCTTGTGCTTGTTCCACCATACGGATGATCTGCGCCAGCACCATGTCGGCGCCAACCTTGGTGGCGCGGAAAGTGAAGGCGCCAGTCTTGTTGATCGTGCCGCCGACAACCTCGGCGCCAACGACCTTTTGCACGGGTGCGGGCTCGCCGGTTATCATTGACTCGTCGACGTAAGAGCTTCCCTCCACAACCTGGCCGTCGACGGGCACTCGCTCGCCGGGGCGCACGAGGATGATATCTCCGGACTGGACTTCGGCAACCGGCACTTCGATTGTCTTGCCGTCACGCACGATGCTGGCAGTCTTCGCGTGTAAGCTTATTAGCCGCTTGATGGCCTCGGATGTGCGGCCTTTAGCTCGCGCTTCGAGCACGCGGCCGAAAAGGATTAGCGTTACGATAACGGCCGCGGCTTCGTAGTACACATTGCGCATGCCTTCGGGCAGCAGGCCCGCTGCAAAGGTCGCTACCACTGAGTAGCTCCAGGCCGCGCTCGTGCCAATCGCTACGAGTGAGTTCATGTCGGGCGCGCCGCGCAGGAGCGCAGGGACGCCCTTCAGAAAGAATCGCATTCCCGGTCCGAAGAGGACGAGCGTAGTGAGCACGAACTGTAGATACCAGCTCTCATGGTGGCCTATGTTCGTCATCACCCAATCGTGCACGCCGGGAATGAGGTGCGAACCCATCTCCAGCATAAACACCGGCAACGTGAGGCTGGTCGCGATTAGAAATACACGGCGTAGCGACCTCAATTCGGACTCACGCCGGTCCTCCGCCTGACCTGAAGTGTCAGCGGCCACGAGCCGAGCCTGATAGCCCGCCGAACGGACCGCCGCGACGAGATCATCCGCAGAAACAGCGCCAGCGAAATGCCGGATCAGGGACTTCTCTGTGGCTAGATTGACGGTAGCGCTTAGGACTCCTGGCACCCCAGCCAGAACGGCTTCGACCTGGCCGACACACGACGCGCAAGTCATGCCGTCAACCGCAAGCTCTGTCGTCTCCTCCGCGACAGAATATCCGACATTTTCAATGGCGCGGGCAACCGCGACGGGATCCGGGCTGCTTTGGAAGCGTACTTCGGCCCGCTCAGTCGCGAGGTTTACAGAAGCCGACGCTACACCTGGGAGCGATTTGAGCGCTTTCTCGACGCGACCAACGCACGATGCGCAGGTCATCCCATCGATGCGGACGCTGAACATCGGGCCTGCTGGAATGTCATTTGCAGATTGGAGCGCAATCGTGGAGGCCATGATTCAAATCCTTCATTGGGGCACTAATTGCAATGTGGGGCTTCCAATGATGGGAAGGTCAAGAAGAATGGTGGAGTGAATTTAGGGGTTGACCCTCCCACGATGGTAAACCCCAATTGAATGGGAAGTGAAATGAATGAAGGAGTTTCACCATGCTTCGCTTCCACATCCCAAACATGAGCTGCGGTGGCTGCGCCAAGTCGGTAACCAAGGTGTTGCAGAGCGTCGATCCAAAGACCCGGATCGAAATCGATTCACGTGACCGCGAAGCGCGGGTCGATAGCGTGGCACCCGAATCGGAGTTCCTCGCTGCTCTGGAGCGCGCCGGCTATCCCGCCAATCTGCATTCAGAAGTGGGGAAGAAACGAGTGCGAGAGCAGTAGTGGAGCCTCCGCCGTCAGCGACCACACCATGAGTGTGGTCGCTGCTCGCCGGAGTTCGTAGCATTCTTGCGGCAAATTAAACGTGTTGGAAAACTTAATGATGCGCAGATGTCTTCTAACCTTGATCGCTGCCTCGTCTTTGATGATCGCGGCGGCCTTGATCGCGAATACGATGTCTTCAAAAGCGGCCAAGTCGGCGCTCCGTGCCGAAACGTCGCATTCTGATATCCGCGATAACACTTTTTATCGACAAAACTGGCCAAGTTATCAGATGAAAGCCTGCCGCGAGGGGCCGATCGAGTGCGGGCTTTTGGTATGGTAGGTCGGGGATTGATGGACAAATCGGATATGATTTGTAGAAGATCGCGAGATCTTATGGAGCTTACAGCAGCTGTGGTTGTTGCGTTCGCCGTGCGCAACGCGGGCCTCCTTATTGCGCTGTCGATAGCGGCTCTAATGGCTACAGCAGGTGATTGAAATTCCGTGCGGAGATCAAGATACTCGAAATTCCGAGCGTCCGGCTGGTGTTGATCAATGAACATAGGACTAGCGTCACGAGCTTCTGGTGTTTCGGCGAAGATGATTCGATACTATGAGAGTATCGGGTTGCTTCCTAAAGCTGTTCGAAAAGATAGCGGGTATCGTGATTACGACGCTGCCGATGTGCATCGGCTGGCTTTCGTGCGCCGCTCACGCGATCTCGGGTTTTCCATCGAGCGCATTCGAGAGCTGCTCCAGCTCTGGGACGACCGTCGGCGTGGTAATGCAGAGATAAGGGCGATTGCCAACGCGCATATCGCTGAGCTGCAGGAACAGACGGCCAAGCTTGAGGAGATGATCGGCACGTTGCGCCATCTGGTGCGCAGTTGTCGCGGCGAGAAGCGGGACGAATGTCCAATCATCGCCGATCTGGCCGGAGGGCCGAAGGCCTCGCGGTCGCCGCGTAGAAAAGCCTCAGGTGTGCCGGAGCGCCCACGCGTTTGACGTTTTGCACGACAGCGTCCAGCGAACTTGATTTTCGTTCGACGGATCAAGGTGGTGGGGCTCCGACATGGGAAGGTTCCACGCTGAATTTAAGAGTTGGCAATCGGTGGCACTGAGACTATCTTGAAGATAATGCGAATAGCCGAACCGATACGATGTTAAGTGTTCTGACCCGCACCATGCGCTTGAAGGCGGCCATGTTCTTGGCCGCCATTTATGCATTTGCGGTTTTGGCACCCCATACCGCGATGGCATTTGCAGACCCAGGCACGCTTGCGCACTGCCTGAAGCAAGACGGATCGCGCGACAATCATGTCGCGCCAGAACCTGACGTTCACGTCCACGCTGATGGTACGGCGCACAGTCACGAGAATGATGACCCCTCGTCTGGGTCGGATGAAGGCAAGGGCCCGTCCGCGGCTTGCTGCGGGTTGTTTGCAACTAGTGCTGTTGTGATCGATCTTCGCGTCTTTCTTCCAGTTCCGGTCGTTGCTTCGCAAATACTGCCATTCCCCGTGGCCGGCGTTGACGGTCAGGGGCCCGGTCGCATTATACGGCCTCCCATCGCCTGATTGAGCCTTGGTTAGTTGCGCGCACGCGTCTGCCATAAGAGCAGCGCGGGCGGGCATCGATTCGTCAATCAATCGGTGGGGTGTCATGCTAATGCATCGTCAGGCCATTCGGCCCGCAAAGGAGCGGGGTCCGACGCCATTAAAACGACCGTTCAACGTAGTGGTTATGCTGTTTTTGGCCGCCCTTTCGGCCGGGTGCACGACGGTTCGTTCAGCACCGATTGCCGCTGACCCAGCCGACCCGGACGCGCCGGTGCGCGCTGTTCGCTATAGCCCCGTGCTTGCCGGCTATTCATCCCAGCGTCCCGTGGCACCCCTGCCATGGCGTGAGCGAAATGAACGCGTTACTCCGAAAGGAGAAGCGCAATGAAGGCAATCTGGGGACCGACCCTTCCGTTTCGAATCGGCCTTCTGGCCGTCGTGCTTGGGCTCGGGGGATGTGCATCCTTTTCTCCTGATCGCGGTATGAGTGCGGTGGAGGAATTTGGCGGGGCGCCACTTGGCAAAGAGGTATTGGCGATCCGGTCGGAAGAGGACGCCGCCGCAGCCCGGGCGACAGTCGACAGGCTTTTGGCCCGGCGGTTATCGGCTGACGACGCGGTGCAGATCGCGCTTCTGAACAACCGCGAGCTTCAAGCGGCTTATAACGAACTGGGGATTTCCGAAGCGCAGATGGTGCAGGCCAGCCTGCCTC
>CAZXJZ010000048.1:0-25376 GCA_964641065.1 uncultured Hyphomicrobiales bacterium
ATGGCCGGCGAGGCCGAGGTGAAGTTTCTGGACGGCGATTTCCGTATCGTGCGCCCGGGCGCATTCGTGCGCTGCGCCGTGACCAATGTGCCGATCCCGCTCGAGGAACTGAAATACTGGAGCGTCGATCTGCAGGAGGCCTATGCCTCGCCGCAGGCGGTTTTGCAACGGTTGCAGGCGCGCTAACGGGTCACCGAATCCGGCAGCAATCGTTCGAGCGTCGTGACGTCGTCCGGAACCAGCGTTACCGGAATAGCGCTGGCTGCGGCGGCAAGTCTGCCTCGTGCCCCGTCCTGCCCGGCCAGCCGGGCAATATCCTTTTCGGTGGTCACCGGAACGAGCCGTTCCGACTCGCAGCGAGCGAGGATGCTCGCGGCTTCCTCTTCAGAATATGGGTGATGGTCGGCGAAGTTCTGCCTGGCCGTTGCGTCGATCCCGGCTTCGGCGAGCGTCAGGTAGAATTTTTCCGGATTGCCGATACCGGCGAAGGCGAACGCCTTGCGCCCTGCCAGCGCCTTCACCGCGTCGGCCGCGGGTGCGAGCCGCGCACGCAGGACCGGCAGGCCGTGCGTGCGGGCCAGCGACGCCAGCGGATCGGCGCCGCTACCGGTCCCGACGAAGAGGATGGCCTGGACCATCGCCAGTTGCGGCGCGATCGGTGCGCGAAGCGGTCCGGCGGGGAAGACGTGCGTGTTGCCGAGCCCCCTGCGGGCGTCGACCACGGCGATCGAGAGCGTTTTATGCAGCGATGGATTCTGCAATCCGTCATCCATCACGATGACGCTTGCACCCGCCGCCTGGGCGAAGGCCGCTCCGGCCGCACGGTCGCGCGACACGATGGTGGGTGCGGCCTGCGCCAGCAGCAGCGGTTCGTCGCCGACATCGGCGGCACGATGTGACCGCGGATCGACACGTACCGGCCCTTTGAGCCTGCCGCCATAGCCGCGTGTCAGAAAAAACGGCGTCGCGCCCCGTGCAGCAAGCAGCTTCGCAATCGCAATCGCAGCCGGTGTCTTGCCGGTGCCGCCGAGGGTGAAGTTACCGACGCAGATGACCGGGATATCGGCCCGCCATCCGGCGCGGCGCATGCGCCATCCGGCGACGGCGCCGTAGATCAGGCCAAGCGGAGACAGCAGCCACGCCGCAAGACCGGGTTTCCGCCACCAGAAATCCGGCTCACGCATCGGAGGTCTGGTAGGAGAGCCGCAATTGCAGAAGATAGGGCTCGAGCTCGGCGAAAGTCTTGTCGAGCGCGCCGCCAAGTCGGTCGACGGTGCGGCGCGCGGCGTCGCCGGCTGCCTTGCGGCTCGCAGGATCCTTCATGAGATCGCCGACGCGCATCGCGAGATGCCCGATATTCTCCACCTCTTCGGCGCCGCGCGCGGCATCGAGCGCCGCATAGATG
Source organism: uncultured Hyphomicrobiales bacterium (assembly GCA_964641065.1). GTDB lineage: Bacteria > Pseudomonadota > Alphaproteobacteria > Rhizobiales > Xanthobacteraceae > Pseudorhodoplanes. The sequence goes on from CAZXJZ010000048.1 coordinate 1,406, forward strand.
TCCTGGAAGTTCCAGACATTCGGTCCGTGCAGGATCGGTTTGCCAAGCTTGGCGGCCTCGATCGGATTTTGCCCGCCATGCTCGACGATCGAGCCACCCATGAACACTACATGGGCGAGGCGATAGAGCAGGCCGAGTTCACCGATCGTGTCGGCGACGTAGATATCGGTCCGCACATCCGGCGTCACACCGGCCGAGCGCAGCATGGCGCGCGAGCCTGTCGCCACGGCGCGATTGAGGATCTCGACGCCACGCTCCGGATGGCGCGGCACGATGATCGTCAGCAGGCGCGGTCTCGTCTTGCGAGCGCGGCGATGGGCTTCGACGATCGCGTCCTCCTCGCCCGGATGGGTCGAGGCGGCGACGAAGACCTGCCGGTCGGCGGCCGCGCGCTCCATCTCCGCGAGTTTGAGTGCGTTCGCGGGCGGCGCCGGGACGTCGAGCTTGAGGTTGCCGGTCACCTGTACGATCTGCATGCCGAGTTGCGAGAACCGCTCGGCGTCGAGCGACGATTGCGCCAGGCACAGGTCGAAGTTCTTGAGCAGCGCCTTGGCGGTGCGCCGCAACGACCGCCAGCCCTTGAAGGATTGTTCCGACATGCGCCCGTTGATCAGGACCAGCGGGATTTTCCGTCGCGCCGCCGCCACGATCAGGTTCGGCCACAGATCCTGTTCAATGAAGAGGCCGAGGTCCGGGCGCCAGTGATGCAGGAAACTGGTAACGAAGCGCGGTGCGTCGAGCGGGATGAATTGATGCAGCACATCATCCGGCAGCCGCTGCCTCGCCACTTCGGCGGAGGTTACGGTGCCCGAGGTGACGAGCACCCGGACATCCTGCGCCCTCAGCCGATCGATCAGCGGGAATACGGCGTTGAGTTCGCCTACGCTTGCGCCATGCAGCCAGACCAGCGGACCCTCGGGCCGCGGCAAGGTCGACACCCCGTGCCGTTCGGAGAGGCGCGCCTCGACCTCCTTGCCGCGATTCAGGCGGCGCTTCAGCCACACATTGGCAAGAGGCGTCGCCGCCGACATTGCGCGGCGGTAAGCGCGCAATGTCATCGGCAACTTGTCAGCCACGCGGTTTAACCTCGATCTTGCCGTCGGCGATGGCGTAAGCCTGCTCGGTCGCCTCGTTCAGTGCGGTCTCGAGCGCCAGCCGCGCCGCCTCGAGTTCGGCATCGGACGCCTCGGCGCCGACGCGGATGGGGTCTCCGACCACGCCCGCGATCAGACTGAAGGGCAGATTGATGGTGGATCGATCCCAGTTGTCGAGCACCTTGCGGCGGCTCGATGCCAGCGCGATCGGATAGATCGGGCGCCCGGAATCACGCGCGAGGCGAATGATGCCGGCACCGGCAATCCGCGACACTTTCGGTACGTCCGCTGTCAACGCCACGTTGTACCCCTCGGACAATGCTTCCAGCATCTGGAAATAGGCGCTGACGCCACCCTTGCGATGGAAGCCGTTACCATGATCGCCCGAGCCGCGAATTGTCTCAATACCCAACCACTCCGCGGCAACCGCATTCATCTCACCGTCGCGATGCCGCGAAATCAGCGTCTTCCCCTTATAGCCTTCCTTCTTGATGAACGGAGCCATGAAATGCTGGCCGTGCCACATCGCAAGGATCACCGGCAGGTCGGCGCCGGCGCGCTCGTAGATATCGCCGGGCACGGTGACCGTCCGGCTGGTCAGATTGACGAAGCGCAGATATTCCGCGGCGAGAACGCCGATCGTCTTCTGAACCCAGGGCGCGCGCGCAAGACGCCGTGACGAAAGCATGGCGGGTCCGTCTGTAACCGTCAGCGCGCAGTCGGGGACGGCGTGTCGGGATCGAGCAGCCGGTGCAGATGCACGATGAAATATCGCATCTGCGCATTGTCCACGGTCTGCTGCGCCTTGGCCCGCCACGCCGCGTAGGCAGTCGCATAATTCGGAAAGACGCCGACGATGTCGACCTTGCTGAGATCCTTGAATTCGGTGGCGTCGAGCTGCGCGAGTTCACCGCCCAGCACGAGATGAAGCAGCTGCTTTGGTGGAGCCTGATCGGACATGATGGTCTTCCTGAAGGTCAGGCGAATTGCTTGCGGCGCTTGCGCACCAGGTCCAGCATCGATGCGTGTCGGTCGCGTCCGGCCGCGAGGATCGCGCCGTGGACCGGATCATGCAAGTTGTAGACCAGCGCTTCACCCGTCAAATTGGTCATCGCGCCGCCCGCTTCGTGCACCAAAAGGTCTGCCGCCGCAAGGTCCCAATCGTAGGCATTGACCGAGGCAAAAGCGGCATCAATGCGTCCCTCGGCGACGCGGGTCATGCGCAGCGCCAGCGAGTGAATTTTGGGCTCATGGATCGTCTCGGGGTCGATGCTCGTGAGCCGGTCCAGCATCGACTTCGGACCCGCGATCCGCGCGCCCGCCAGCGCGGTGCCGCCGGTGGCTCCAATCCGGCTTCCATTGCGGGTTGCGCCTTCCCCCTGCGCGGCGAGATACAATTCATCGTCCACCGGAACATAGACCGCGGCCGCGACCGGCCGCCCCTTGTCCACAACGGCTGCGACGATCGACCAGTCCTCCCGACCCGCGAGATAGGACCGCGTGCCGTCGATCGGATCGACGATGAACAGGCGCTCCGCGGTCAGGCGCGTGCGGTCGTCCTGGCTTTCTTCGGACAGCCAGCCGAAGCCTTCCCGCGACAGCCGCGCGCGCAGGAATTCGTCGACCGCAATGTCGGCTTCCGAGACCGGTGAGTCGTGCCCCTTGGTCCAGCTCTTGATCGAACCGCGGAAATACTTCAGCGCGATCTGGCCGGCCTCGCGCACCGCAAGGCCGAGTTCGTCGGCAAGCGCCGCATGTCGGCTGCGCTGGTCAGTGGCCGGCAACCGTCAGGCCCTCCACACGCAAGGTCGGTGCATTGGTGACGAATTTGAACGACAGATCGTTCGCAGGCGTCAGTGTCCGGAAGATATCGAACAGATGACCGGCAATTGTCACCTCGCTGACCGGATAGGTCAGTTCGCCATTCTCGATCCAGAAACCGGCCGCGCCGCGGCTGTAATCGCCGGTGACGAGATTGGTGCCCATGCCGATCAGATCGGTGATGTAGAAGCCGGTGCCGGTTTCGGCGATCAGTTGCTCGGGCGACAGCGGCCCTGGCTCGAGATACAGGTTGCTCGGCGAGGGTGAGGGCGGCGCGGAGACACCGCGCGAGGCATGGCCGGTGGTCGTCAGCCCAAGTTCGCGGGCGGTGGCGCTGTCGAGAAACCACGACTGCAGGACGCCGTCCTCGATCAGATCCATGCGCTTTACGCTCACGCCCTCGCCGTCGAAGGGATGCGAGCGCAATCCGCGCTTGCGCAGCGGGTCGTCGACGATACGGATGCCCGGCGCAAACAGACGCTCGCCGAGCTTGTCCTTCAGGAAGCTGGCCTTGCGTGCGATCGATACGCCGTTGGCCGCGCTCGCAAGATGACTGATCAGCGTGCTGGAGAGGCGCGCATCGAAGATCACCGGCACGGTCTGCGTCTTCACCTTGCGCGGATTAAGCCTGCGCACGGCGCGCTCGCCGGCCGTGCGGCCGATCGCCTCCGGCGCATCGAGGTCGCTGCCGTGCAAGGCCGAGGAATGATCGTAGTCGCGCTCCATGCCGGTTCCTTCGCCGGCAATCGCCATCATCGAGACGCTCTGGCGCGATGCGAGATAGGAACCATGGAAGCCGTCGCTGGTGACCAGCACCATGCCGCTGATCCCGCCACCGGCTGACGCGCCGCCCGATTTGGTCACACCCTTGACCGCCAGCGCAGCTTCCTCGGCGAGGCGTGCACGGCGTTCGAGACTGCCGACGTCGGGAATGTTGGGATCGATCAGATCGAGATCCAGCCGCTCGCCCGCGAGGCGCTCGCGATCGGCGAGCCCGGCATAAAGGTCGTCGGGCGCCACCCGCGCCATTGCGACGGCGCGCTCGGCCAGCGCAGCCGGATCGGTGCGGCCGATATCGTTGGTCGACACCACCGCCTGCTTTTTCCCGACGAACACGCGCAGACCGACATCGTCGCTTTCGGAACGCTCCGATTCCTCGACCGCTCCCTCACGGATGTCGACACCGACCGATATCGAGCGAACCGCGATCGCGTCAGCGGCATCCGCTCCCGCTTTCTGCGCGGCGCGGACCAGGCCTTCGGCCAGATTGCTGAGTGCGGATTGATCGAGGAGGGATTGCATGAGCCATTTCGATTTAGGGGGCGCATCCGCCCCTGACAAGGACAAGGTTAGCGGAAACCGCGCAGTTGCGAGTTTGACAGCAACGAAACGTCAATCATGCGAATCGAGGACATTGCCGAAACGCCTGATTAACCGAGCTTTTTAAGCGCTTTCCGACGGGATTGTGGCAAGGTCTGCGCATAACGGACGAAAAAGTCCGGGGGAGCAATTCGAGGCGTCAAATGGAAGCCGGCGGGGCCTTGCCTGCCGGGTCGGGCCGCACCATGCGGCTCGACCCGTTCACTTTGCCAGTTCGATTCCCGGCCCGCGATGCCGGGGCGGACGGCCAGATGCGGCAGGTCGAACTCGACCGCGATCGCGTGGTTCTGCGGCGAGCAGTCCGCGGGATGCGGATGAAAATCCGGCTGGCGGTCGATGCCTTTGTCGGCATCACGCTGGTACCGGCCGGGGATGGTCCCGCCGCTTCCATCATTCTCGATCACGCAGACCCGGCGCTGTCGGTTCCGTTGCTCGATCAGGCTCCGCTCGACGAGGCCATCGTGATGTGGCGGGCCTGGGGCCGCGTGCTTGGATTGTCGCTCTGGCAGCGTGGCGCGGATGGCGACGTCCGTCAGGTTTGTCCCGGCCGCCGTTCGCTGCAGATCGCGAAAGATACCGGCCGCAGGCGCCGCCGCTCCGTCATCAGAAAACGCCGGCCGTCGATCCTGATGCGGCGCAAGCCCGGCCGGCATATCGGCCTGTCGACCGTGCATCGCGGCGAGCGCGAGATCATCGCGCGGAACTAGTGTCGCGTTTAACGGAGCGCCGCGTCGAGGATCATCCCGGCGAACAGGATCAGTCCGGCATCGCGATTGGACTTGAACAGGCGCAGGCATAACGCCGGGTCGGCGATGTCGAGCCGCTTCACCTGCCACGCGAGATGCGCGGCGAAGGCGGCCAGGCCGAGCGCGAAGATGAGCCCCGCGCCGGCGAGCCAGCCTGCGAGACCGATCAGCACCACCGCCAGCGCGAAGAACAGCGCCAGCATTGGTTTGGTGCGGGCATCGAACAGGATCGCAGTCGACTTGATACCGATGAGCGCGTCATCCTCGCGATCCTGATGCGCGTAGATCGTGTCATAGGCGATCACCCAGGCAATCGATCCCGCGTAGAGAATGAAGGCGGCCGGATCGAGCCGCCCGAACACCGCCGGCCATCCCATCAACGCGCCCCAGGAAAACGCGAGCCCCAGGCCGATCTGCGGCCAGTGCGTGACGCGCTTCAGGAACGGATAGATCGCAACGGTGGCAAGCGAGAGGATGCCGACGAGGATCGTGAAGGGATTGAATTGCAGCAGCACGACCAATCCGACCAGCGCCTGCAGCACCAGGAAGACGAATGCCTGCCGCGCCGTCACCTGTCCCGCGGGGATCGGCCGCGAGCGGGTGCGCTCGACTTTCGCATCGAGGTCGCGATCGACGATGTCGTTCCAGGTACAGCCCGCGCCGCGCATCGCGAAGGCGCCGATGAAAAACAACAGGCAATGCCAGGGATCGGGATACGGGCGGCCGGCGGCGATCGCGGCGAGCCCGGCCGACCACCAGCAGGGCAGCAGCAGCAGCCAGGAGCCGATCGGGCGATCGAGCCGCGCCAGCCGCAGATAAGGTTTGACCCAGGCCGGCGCTGCCGTATCGACCCAGTTTCCGGTCGAATCGGCGACGGGCCTGGCGGTCTCGCTCATCGCGTCAGCGGATTGCCGGTGAGCGTATCAAAGGTGCTGCCGCGGCTCTTCGCGGCCGGGGTATCGGTGGACACCGACGGGATCTGGGATGTGCCGAGCGCGTCGCTGAGACTGGGCGCACGCTTGGGAGCGGCGGCGGTGTCGCAGACCTTGGTGCGGATTTCGACGATCTTGGCGAAGTTGCCCCGCCGCGCTTTCAGAGCGTCCGGCGGGACCCGGCATTCGGCGCCGTGATCCTCGAAATATTTGATGACCTTGCCCTCGGCGGTGGCCAGATTTCTGAAGGCCTGGCAGACCACCGGCTGCTTCTTGGTCGCGGCCGCAGCCTGGATGGCTTTGCCTTTCTGATCGGCGTCGGTCAGCAGCGGCGTGATTTCGCCCATGCAGTCGCGCTGCGGCCTGCCGCCGCCGCCCGGCCCGAAGGAGGCCGCGGGTGCGGAGGCCGGCGCGCTAGGCGCTCCCCAGCCGGCGCTAGGGGGCGCGGGAGCGGCCTGGGGGGAGGGCTGACCCCAGCCGGAGCTTGGCGGGCCAGACGGTGCCGCCTGCGGTGCGGCGGGCGATCCCCAGCCCGAGGTCGGCGGACCGGCCTGGGCCAGTCGGACAGGAGCGTGTTCCGATGCGGCCAGCACCGGCATTGCGAAGGCAGCCAGTGTCAGCGCGGCGGGCAGGCTTGCAAACAGCCTCATTGGAGATTCTCCCGGCCCCTCGGCCTTCCGGGTGGCTCCGTGATCAAGCCCTTAAAATAGGCGACACGGCGGCAAAACGCTATTCAGGTCATATTAGAGCGCCTGCCGTTACAAGAAAGTTGCCGCTGGCGGCCAAGGACCCCGATCTGACGCATGTCCCGATACGATTTCCGCACCCCGCGCCTGTTTGTCGCGCCCTCTCTCGATCGTGGCGCGACCCTGCCGCTCGACAAGGGACAGTCGAATTATCTGATCAATGTCCTGCGCCTGGCGCCCGGTGATTCGGTTCTCGTCTTCAACGGGCAGGACGGCGAATGGCGCGCGGAATTGCAGCGCGACGGCAAGAAGTCCGTCGCGCTTGCGGTGGTCGAGCAGACCCGCCCGCAGCACGGCGCCTGCGACCTGCATTACCTGTTCGCACCGCTCAAGCATGCGCGGCTCGATTACATGGTCCAGAAGGCGGTGGAGCTCGGTGTTTCGCGGCTTCAGCCCGTGACCACGCGCCACACGCAGGCCGCACGCGTGAATGTCGAGCGCATGCGCGCCAATGCGATCGAGGCGGCCGAGCAATGCGGCATTCTGACCATCGCCGACACTGCCGACGCGATCCCGCTGCCAAAGGCGCTCGACGGACTGACCGGCGGCCGTGTGCTGATTTTCTGCGACGAGAATGCGGAGACGCACGATCCGGTCGCGGCGCTGTCGCATATTGCGCGCGGCGCGCCGCTCGCGGTTCTGGTCGGGCCGGAAGGCGGCTTTGCCGACGAGGAGCGTGCGCTTCTGTTGAAACATCCCTCGGTGGTCCGGCTTGCGCTCGGTCCTCGCATCCTGCGTGCCGACACCGCTGCAGTTTCGGCGCTGACACTGGTTCAGGCCGTCGTCGGCGACTGGGGCTGAGCGAAAGCCGGCCGCAGAATGAAGGCAAGCGGAAGGGTCAGCATCACCATCGCCGCGACAACCATGACGCCGCCGCCAAGGCCGATGCGGTCGCTGACGAAGCCGTACAGGATCGGTGCAATCGCGCCGGCGCCGATGGTCCCGGTATAGAACTGACCAAAGGCGCGCGTGCGCTTCTCCGGTGCGACCAGGGCCGGCACCGAGCCGTACAGCACCGACGAGGTTCCGTTCAGCGCGATCCCGAGAACGGGCAGCACGATCAGCGTTGCCTCCAGCGGCAGCGGCAGGATCGCCGCGATCAGCGCCAGCGTCATGACTTCGGTGAGGAACACCGTGTTGATGATCCCGATCCGCGCGCCGACGAAGGCACAGACCAGCTTCCCGACCGCGCCGCCCGCGAACACCAGCGTGAGCGCCATGCCGACCGTCGGCAAACTCGCGCCCTTGGCGGTGAGGATGAAGGGCAGGAAGGTGAGGAAGCCCATGCGGGTCGCGGAATCGATCACGCCGATCGCGAGCAGCGTCGGGAAGGCGTGGCGCTCTGCGGGCGGCAGCGGCGTCTTCGCTCGGTCCTCGTTCGTGCTTGCGGCGAGATGCACCGGCCCGAACCGTGGCGTCAGCAGCAGGATCAGGACCGCGGCCGCAAGGCCGGCGGCCCCGAGCGCGATCACACTCGGCCGCCACGGCATGATCGTCATCAGCAGCGCTGCCAGCGCCGGCACCGTCATCTTGCCGATGTCGCCTGCGAAATTGTAGCCGCCCAGCGCCCTCAGGGAGCGCGATCCGGAAAAAGCCCGCGCGACCAGGGCGGAGGCGATCGGATGCTGGGTGCTCGAGCCGATGCCGCCGATCAGCAGCGCCACCAGCAACATGGCAAAGCTGCCGCTCAGACCGGCAAGGCAATAGCCGAGACCAGTCAGGGCGGTGCCGCCGGCCAGCAGCAGAGCCGCGCCGTAGCGTTCCGACAGGTGCCCGGCAGGAATTTGCAGCCCCGCCATGGCGCCTGCGAAAAGGCCGCGCAGGGCGCCGGCGGCGGCGTAGCTCAGTCCGAATTCCGCCTGCCAGACCGGCAGCATGACGTAGATCAGGTCGGTGTAGCCGTCATGCAAAGCATGTGCGCCGGACGCGACCGACATCGTGCGGCGCTCGTCGCGGCGTGTCACTTCGCCGCTATCGGCGGCCGCTGTCATGGTGGCGGCGGATCGCGCCTCTCGACGAAGGTGGCGCTCTCGAACGAGATGACGCGCACACCGTGCTGATTTTCGCCGATGCCAAGCACGTTGATGATCCCGCGATCCGGCCGCGATTGCGACAATCGCATCTCGATCACCTCGGCAGCATACGAAACCGTGTCGCCGACGAAGACCGGCTTGTACCACCGCAAGTTACGGAATCCCGGCGACGGTCCCATCCTGGCGAGCCGTTCGCCACGCGCCTGCATCGCTTCGGCCTCGCGCTTGCGATGATCGACGAGCTTGCGCATCCATATCGATGCCGTCTGCCATCCCGAGGCGACCAGTGCGCCGAAATGCGAGCGTTGTGCTTGCTCTTCGTCGACGTGAAAGGGCTGCGGATCGAATTGCCGCGCGAACGCCTTGATGTCTTCGGCGGTGAACAGATGCGACCCCAGCTCGTAGCGATCGCCGACGCGGATATCGTCGTAGAATTTCGTCATGACGGCGCCCCCGGATTGCGGCGGCCGAACATTGCAGGCGTCACCATGGTCATGACGCACTCGCCATGGGCGTTCAGCATCTCATAGTGAATGCGAACGATACCCATCTCCGGCCGGCTTTTCGAGATGCGCGTATCGAGCACGGTGACGCGAAGTGTCAGGCGGTCGCCCGGCCGGATCGGCCGTGGCCATTGGACCTCCTCGACGCCGCCCGCGCCCATGGAAGCGGAGTCCAACATGAAACCGTCGCAGATCATGCGCATCATGATCCCGCAGCTATGCCAGCCCGATGCCCCGAGGCCGCCCAGCAGAGACTTCTGACCCGCGGCTTCGTCGAGATGCATCGGTTGCGGATCGTACTGCGCGGCGAAGGCAATGATTTCCTCCCGGGTCACGAGGCGCGGACCATATTCAGTCGTGTGACCGGGCTGGAAGTCTTCGAAATACAGCATGGGCGACGGCGTATGCACCTGATTGACGGAGCCGATTGGGTAGCGGCCGGGGCCGATGTCGTCAATTGTTGCGCGCTCAGCGTGCGCGCCGCAACGCCTGGTTCCTCGTGTCACTCCGGCGCGTTCATGTCGGTTGACGGCGGAGTATCGCTAGGCCAGCCTGCCGCGCGGCGCCGGGTCAGCACCGAGAATGTACCATGACGCATCTTGCCGAATTGCTGCAATGGGACCGGTTCATCACGCCGTCGATCATTCGCGTGTTTTACTGGCTCTGCCTGACCATGACCGTGCTTGCCGGTCTCTCGCTGATCCTGACCGCGCTCGGCATGATGGCGATCAATCTGATCGCCGGTCTGCTTCTGCTGGTCGCGTCGATGATCTTCATTCTCACCGGGATCATCTTCGTGCGCATCCTCTGCGAACTGGTGATGGTGATTTTCCGGATCAACGAACATCTCGGCGTGATCCGCGATCGCGGCGAGGAAATCGATCACCCCTCGCCCCCGCGCCACGCCAGGCAGAGACGGGCCTAGAGTCTTTAATTTTTCGCTGATCGTGGAGTCGCGAAACGAGCCCAAGGTCTTGGGTTGACGCGTTGTCTCGGCGCGAGCCGGGAGCCACTTCGCCCGAAGCTGCGCTAGGTCGCGAAGCGGAAATGCAGCACGTCGCCGTCGGCGACGACGTAGTCCTTGCCTTCCAGCCTCAGCTTGCCGGCATCGCGGGCGCCGGCCTCGCCCGACAGCGCGATATAATCGTCATAGGCAATCGTTTCGGAGCGAATGAAGCCGCGTTCGAAATCGGTGTGGATCACGCCCGCTGCCTGCGGCGCCTTGGTGCCCTTGGTGATCGTCCAGGCGCGCGCCTCTTTCGGGCCGACCGTGAAATAGGTCACCAGATGAAGCAGGTTGTAGCCGGCGCGGATCAGCCGGTCGAGGCCGGCCTCCTTCAGGCCGACGGCGTCGAGATAGTCGGCGCGCTCTTCACGCGACAGCACCGCGATCTCTGACTCGATCTTGGCTGAGATGACGACCGACACCGCGCCTTCCGCCTTGGCACGGGCCTCGACCTTGGCCGAATAATCGTTGCCGGTCGCGGCGGCGGATTCTTCCACATTGCAAACATAGAGAACCGGCTTGGCCGTCATCAGACCCAGCATGGCAAACGCCTGCTCTTCATCGGGTTTGAGCTCGACCAGTCGCGCGGGCTTGCCCTCTCGCAGCAGGGGAAGGGCGCGCTTGACCAGTTCCAGCGTTTCCTTGGCTTCCTTGTCGTTGCCGCGCGCCTTCTTTTCCAGCGCGTCAACACGGCGCTCGAGCGAGTCGAGATCGGCGAGCATCAATTCGGTCTCGATCGTCTCGATGTCGGCGATCGGATCGATCTTGCCTTCGACATGGGTGACGTCGGGATCCTCGAAACAACGCACCACATGGGCGATCGCGTCCACTTCACGGATATTGGCGAGAAACTGATTGCCGAGACCTTCGCCCTTGGATGCGCCCCGGACGAGACCGGCAATGTCGACGAAGGTGAGGCGGGTCGGAATGGTCTGGGCGGATTTTGCGATGGCGGCGAGCTTGTCGAGCCGCGGATCGGGGACCGCGACCTCGCCGACATTCGGCTCGATGGTACAGAACGGATAATTCGCCGCCTGCGCGGCGGCGGTTTCCGTCAGCGCGTTGAAGAGCGTCGATTTGCCGACATTCGGCAGTCCGACGATGCCGCATTTGAAGCCCATGAGAATAATCCAGTCCGTCCAGGTTGCGCCGTTCGCCAGTCAGGGCGTTGCACGGCTACGCGTCGTCAAAGCCCTTTGCCTCAAGCGCGAGATGCACCTTGTTCTGCAAACTCGCATCGTCGCCGCGCGCCAGCAGCGGTGCATGCTCCGCCACGGCGTCGATCAGCGTCTCGACCCATCCCGTGCGCTCGGCCTTGGCGAAAGCCGACAGCACGTAGGAATGCACGATATTCTTGTCGCCGGGATGCCCGATGCCGATGCGCACGCGCTTGTAATCGTTGCCGACATGAGCGGAGATCGACCGCAGGCCGTTATGGCCGGCGACGCCGCCACCGCGCTTGATCCGCAGCTTGCCGGGAGCAAGGTCGAGTTCGTCATGCACGACCGCGATGTCGTGCAGTCCGATCTTGTAGAAGCCGGCCGCTTCGCCGACGGCGCGGCCGGATTCGTTCATGAAGGTGCCGGGCAGCAGCAGGAGCGACTTGATGCCGCCGAGCGAGCCTTCGGTGGCGACGCCCTGAAAGCGGCGCCGCCACGGCGGGAAGCCATGGCGCCTGGCGATCGCATCGACCACCATGAAGCCGATATTGTGCCGGTCGCCCGCGTGGCGGGCGCCGGGATTGCCGAGCCCGACCAGGAGGAACATGGCGATGATGGCGGGGCCGAGCGCCCCGCCGCCTCGTTAATGGCGTGCTTACTTCTTGTCGGCCGGCTTTTTCTCGGCCGGCTTCTTGTCGCCACCTGCGGCCGCAGCACCCGCGGCGGGAGCAGCGCCGGCTGCAGGGGCAGCCGCAGCGGCTGTCGCTTCGGCTTTCACCTCGTCGGCATAGCCGGACGGCGGCACGATGGTCACCAGCGTCATGTCTTCGCGGCCGATCGGCTTCACGCCATGGGGCAGCGCCACGTCGCTCAGATGCTTCGAGCTGTTGATCTCGAGCCCGGCCAGATCCACTTCGATCGCCTGCGGGATGCGATCGGGCGGGCAGCGCAGCGGAATGGAGTGGGTCACGATATTGACCGCGCCGCCGCGCTTCACGCCCGGCGATTGATCCGAATTGATGACGTGAACCGGCACGTTGACCCGGATCAGCGCGCCTTCGGCGAGCCGCATGAAGTCGACATGGATCGGAACATCCTTCACCGGATCGAGCTGGTAGTCGCGCGGGATCACGCGGTGCTTCTTGCCGTCGAGCTCGACGTCATAGAGCGTGGTCAGGAAGTGGCCGGCATAGATTTTGTTACGGATGTCGATGTGGTCGACAGCGATGGCGAGCGGCGGCTCGTTGGCTCCGTAGATCACGGCCGGGGTCCGGCCCTCGCGACGCACTGCCCGGGCGGCCCCCTTGCCGGCCTTCGGACGCAACGTCGCCTTGATTTCCTTCACGGCGGTCATGCGCATAAGTCCTATCGGTTGATGTCAGATTGTATGAAAACAGCCGCGGCAAGCCTCCAGGGGTGCGGGGGCCACGGTCGCGCGGGCTTATACCGGCAGGATGCCGGAATGGCAAGAAATCAGGGGTTAACGGGAAAAGTCAGCCGTCCAGGCGCATGTCGCTGATATCCGGCCGGTCGTCCTTGCCGGGGGGAGGGGAGAGCCCGGCCTTGGCCTCCAGGGCGGAAATCCGGGCCTTCAGGGCCTCGTTTTCCTCCCGCGCCAGCCGGGCCATATCCTTGAACGCCTCGAATTCCTCGCGCTTGACCAGATCCAGGTCGCGCAGCCAGCGCTCGGCCTGCGTCTTGAACAGCGTTTCGAATTCCCGCCGCACGCCCTGGGCGACGCCGCTGGCGTCATTCATCAGCCGTGCGATTTCGTCAAAAAACCGGCCGGATGTCTGGGTCATGCCTGGGCTCCTTCCGAACGCGCTGCGATGTGATATGGCGTAGCCGCCCCGGCCCCGCAAGCACGCAAGGCCAACGTTACTCTGGACCATCGCATGCCGGTTTCGGCCCTGCCTTTTCCGAATTTCGACCCGGTGCTGATCAGCATCGGTCCGCTCGCGATCCGCTGGTATGCGCTGGCCTATATCGTCGGCATCCTGCTCGGCTGGCTCTACGCCCGCATTCTCATCCGCAATGAGGCCCTGTGGGGCGGCCGGGCGCCGCTGACGGTTGGCAATTTCGACGACTTCATCGTCTGGATCACGCTGGGCATTATCCTCGGTGGCCGGCTCGGCTATGTGTTGTTCTACAATCCCGCATATTTCGCCGCGAACCCGCTGGAGATCGTTCAGGTCTGGGGCGGCGGCATGTCATTCCATGGCGGCTTTGCCGGTTGCGTGATTGCCGTTCTGCTGTTCGCACGCAGCGCCAAGGTTCCGGTCCTGTCGCTCGGCGACCTCACCTGCGCCGTCGCGCCGATCGGCCTGTTCCTTGGCCGCATCGCGAATTTCATCAATGGCGAATTGTGGGGCCGGACCACCGATGTCCCCTGGGCTTTCGTGTTTCCCGGCGCCGGCCCGCTGCCGCGTCACCCGAGCCAGCTTTATGAGGCGGCGCTCGAAGGGCTCGTTCTGTTCATCGTTCTCGCCGTCGCGGTTCGCATGGGCTCGCTCAAACGGCCGGGACTGACCACCGGCCTGTTCGCGATCGTCTATGCGCTCGGCCGCTCATTCTGCGAATTCTTCCGGGAGCCCGACCCGCAACTGGGCTTCCTCTGGGGCGGCCTGACCATGGGCATGCTGCTGTCGATTCCGCTCTTCCTGGCCGGACTTGCTTTCGTCCGGTACGCGATGCGGCGTCCCGCGCTCGGGAGCCAGGCCGCATGAGCGAGCCCTCGCCACTGGAAAAGGAAATCCGCCGCCTGATCGCGGTCAGCGGGCCGATGCCGGTGGCGCGCTACATGTCGCTGTGCCTCGCCCATCCGCAATACGGCTATTACGTCACCCGCGATCCGTTCGGTGCCGGCGGCGATTTCACCACCGCGCCGGAAGTCAGCCAGATCTTCGGCGAACTGCTCGGCCTGTGGGCGCTCTCGGTCTGGCGGATGATGGGCGAACCGGCCAGCGTCAATCTAATCGAGCTTGGTCCGGGGCGCGGAACCATGATGCGTGACGCGCTGCGCGCGGCCAAGGTGCTGCCGAAATTCCGCCAGGCCTTGTCCGTGCATCTGGTCGAGATCAGCCCGACGCTCGAGCAATTGCAGCGCAGCAGTCTGAGCGACAGCGATCTCCCCATGTTCTGGCATCGCAACCTGCTCGATGTGCCGGAGGGTCCGTCGATCATTCTGGCCAACGAATATCTCGACGCGCTTCCGGTTCATCAGGTGGTGAAGCAGAGCGACGGCTGGCACGAGCGGGTGATCGGACTGAACGCCATTGGCAATTTCGCGCTCGGGCTGGCGCCCGATCCGCTGCCGCAATTCGACCGTTTCATGCCGAAGAAGATCAAGGAGGCGCCGGTCGGTGCGATCTTCGAATGGCGCAACGACATCCACGCTTTCGACATTGCGCGCCGCGTGCGTGACAACGGCGCGGCGCTGTTCATCGATTACGGACATGCCGAAAGCGACGTCGGCGAAACCCTGCAGTCGGTCAACGAACATGCGTTTGCAGATCCGTTATCGGCACCGGGCAATGCAGACATCACCGCGCATGTGGACTTTTTCATCTTCGGCCAGGCGGCCGAAAGCATGGGCACCGCGGTGCAAGGTCCGGTCACGCAGGCTCAGTTCCTGCGCGAGCTCGGGATTGACGCGCGGGCCGACGCGCTGCGCCGAGGCGCAAGCACCGAACAGGCTGCCAGTATCACCGCTGCAGTGACGCGGCTGACCGAAGGAGGACGCACCGGCATGGGTGAATTGTTCAAGGTCATGGCGCTGCGCGATCCGAAATTCGATCCGCTGCCGGGATTTGCAGCGGCATGAAGCAACACGCCGCGTCCCTGTCCGCGCTGGACGGCATTCGCCACGCATTCTTCACGCGCGAAGGCGGCGTGTCGGGCGGCATTTATGCGAGCCTCAATAGCGGGGTCGGCTCAAACGACGACCCTGATCATGTAACCGAGAATCGCGCCCGCATGGCGCGCGCCCTCGGCGTCGAGGCCGAGCGCCTGATCACCGCCTTTCAGATTCATTCGCCCCATGTGGCGGTCGCCGATGAGCCCTGGAGCGTCGAGACGCGGCCGAAGGCGGACGCGATCGTGACCCGGACACCGGGACTGGCGATCGGCGTCAGCACCGCGGATTGCGGTCCGCTGCTGTTCGCCGACCCGCAGGCGCGGGTCATCGGCGCTGCGCATGCCGGCTGGCGTGGCGCCTTTTCCGGCGTCATCGAGGGGACGATTGCCGCGATGGAAAATCTCGGTGCGGAACGCAGCAGGATCAGCGTCGCACTCGGTCCGCTGATCCGGCAGGACAATTACGAGGTCAGTCAAAGCTTCGTCGATGAATTTCTGCGCGCAGACGAGACCCATGCGCGGTTTTTCGCTCCGGCCGCGCGCGACGGGCATGCGATGTTCGATCTGCCGGGCTTCATTGCCTCGCGTCTCGAACGAAGCGGGGTCGGATCGTTCGAGGATGTCGGCATCTGCACCTATGCGGATCCCGAGCGTTTCTACAGCTACCGGCGTTCGGTGCATCGCGCCGAGCCGGATTACGGGCGGCACGTCAACGCGATCGTACTGGCCGATTAGGGGCCAGTTGCTGCCCTGGACCGCCGGGCTGATTCCCGGTACGGATTCCTCGACCGGCCGAGACGGACCGCCAGAGTCCCATCGGCCAACGGGGGTGTCATGTTCTTGCGGTCGGCGCGCATTGTCGGCGTCCTTGCGCTTGCCCTGTCGGCTGCTGCCTGCAACACCACGGGCGGGCTGCCGGCCGGCCAGCATTCCACAATTGCGTTCGATCGCGTCGATGGGCTGCCACCGGCGGTGTTCGACCGCTATGTGCGCAAGCTCAACGAGGAGGCGGAGGCCAAGAAGGTCCCGGTCGTGACCCGCGAGGGCTTCGCGCCCTATCGGATCAAGGGATACGCCTCGGTCTGGACGAAGGGCCGGCAGGCCACGATGTCGTGGGTCTGGGAGGTTTTCGACTCCAACGGGGAACGCGTCGTTCGCATCGCCGGCGACGAGAAGGCCGGGAGCGCCGGCCGCGATGCCTGGCAGGCAGTGAACGACGAGGTTCTGGCCCGCGCCGCCCGCAGCGGCATGGAGCAGCTCGCGGTCTATTTCCGCGGTCCCGACACCCAGGCGCAAGCGGTCGCGACGGCCGCGCCGGAAGCGGCTCCGCCGCCTGCAGCGGATCAGCCGGCACCGTCCCGCCAGCCAGTCACCGCCGGGCGCATCGCCGCGGTCGCATCGCCGCGCTGACGGCCGGAAATCCGTTAGGGAGAACAAATTCCGCCATATTGCGGAACCGGGTCGCCGCCTGTATCAGTCCGGCGCGCCAAAAGGTCACGCGTCAGAGAGAGCCAGCGAGGAGAAGGATGGCGAAAAACGGAGCGATCAAGCTCGTCGCCGGGAATTCCAATCCTGCGCTTGCGTCCGAAATCTGCAATTACCTGAAATTGCCGATCACCAAGGCGGTGGTGCGCCGCTTTGCCGATATGGAAATTTTCGTGGAAATTCAGGAAAACGTGCGCGGCGCGGACGTCTTCGTGGTCCAGAGCACGTCTTTCCCGGCCAACGATCACCTGATGGAGCTGTTGATCATCATCGACGCGCTGCGCCGCTCGTCGGCGCGCCGGATCACGGCGGTGGTGCCTTATTTCGGATATGCCCGTCAGGACCGCAAACCCGGCCCCCGAACGCCGATCTCCGCCAAGCTGGTCGCAAACCTGATCACCCATGCCGGCGCCGACCGGGTGATGACCCTCGACCTGCATGCCGGCCAGATCCAGGGCTTCTTCGATATTCCGACCGATAACCTGTTCGCGTCTCCGGTCATGGTCCGCGACATCAAGGAGCGGTTCGATCTCGCCAAACTGATGGTGGTGTCGCCGGATGTCGGCGGCGTGGTGCGCGCCCGTGGACTTGCCAAGCGCATCAACGCGCCGCTCGCCATCATCGACAAGCGGCGCGAGCGTGCGGGCGAGTCCGAGGTCATGAACGTGATCGGCGAGGTCGCCGGCCATGTCTGTATCCTGGTCGACGACATCGTCGATTCCGGCGGCACGCTGGTGAATGCCGCCGACGCGCTGCTCGCGCAGGGCGCGACCGAGGTCTATGCCTATATCACCCATGGCGTGCTGTCGGGCGGCGCGGTCGCCCGGGTGACGACGTCGCGGCTGAAGGAGCTGGTGATCACGGATTCGATCCAGCCGACCAAGGCGGTCAAGGACGCGGCGAATATCCGGGTGCTACCGATCGCCCAGCTGATCGGCGAAGCCATCGGCCGCACCGCGCACGAAGAATCGGTGTCGAGCCTGTTCGACTGATCGGCGGCCCGCTTCGCGCGCCAGATGACTCCCCGATGACAGTTTTCGCGCGATCACCTGTGCATTGAGTCAAACTGACGCAGCGTGGATTGTGGACATTGATCCTGCGCGCGTTGCCCCGATTCAAAAAATCAACGACCACGTGACTGCGATTCATTCTTGGCTTGGTTGCGCGGAATCGGTGCGGCTATAGTCGGAGTGCCAAGTGATTCGGTAATCGCGAGTCAATCCGGCGTTGCCGGATTGCGTTGCGGCGGAATGTCCCGTCTCGGCGACATGATCGGTACGCGTGCGTTGGTGCAGCGCAGAGCCTCGCAGGCGGCAGATGAAGATGGCATTGACCCAGATTAACGAGACGGCGCAGAGCAATCCGCTCGATGTCGTCGAACGCATCGCATCGGTCAATGACTGGTCGTTCGAGCGATCGGGCGACGACGAGATCAACATTCTGATCAAGGGCCGCTGGGTCGACTATCAGGTGTCGTTCACCTGGATGGAGGAGCTCGAGGCGCTGCATCTCGCCTGTGCCTTCGACATCAAGGTCGCCGAGCGACGCCGCGCCGAGGTGCAGCAGTTGATCGCGCATATGAACGAGCAGATGTGGATCGGCCATTTCGACCTGTGGACCGCGGACGGGCTGGTGATGTTCCGCCACGCACTGGTGCTGACCGGCGGTGTCGAAGCGACCGACGATCAATGCAAGGCCGTGCTGGGAACTGCGATCGACACCTGCGAGCGCTATTTCCCGGCCTTCCAGTTCGTGCTCTGGGCCGGCAAGTCCGCCCGCGAGGCGATGGACGCGGCGATGTTCGAGACCTCGGGCGAGGCTTGATCTTTCTTTCCACGTCAAGCGTTTCGCGGACTCCCTCAGCCTGAAAGGGAAGGGTTTGGGAGGGGGTCTTTTCTGTGTTGCTTGACCGCCACCCGATTTGCTTCGCTTAGTCTTGCGATCGGGCCGCGCTTCGCACGAACCCGTTGGCTCGCAAATCGACCTCCCCCTTTCAGGGGAGGTGAAGCAAGAGTGATGCGCGATGATACAATCCGACCAACACCGTCTCGATGACATCGGCCTGCTCGCGCTTGTCGGCGCGGGCAAGATGGGCGCCGCGATGCTGGAGGGCTGGCTCGCGCTCGGCCTCGATCCGCAAAATGTGGTGGTGATCGAACCGCAGCCATCGGAGGAGTTGGTGGCGCTGTCGATGAAGGGCATCGTCCTCAACCCGCCGGCCGGCGCGGTGTCCAACATCGCCACGATCGTGCTGGCGGTGAAGCCGCAGGTCGCCGCCGACGTGCTACCGCAGGTCGCGGCGCTGACGCAGGCGGATACGCTGGTGCTCTCGATCATGGCCGGGAAGACGCTGGCGTTCCTGCAGGCATCCCTGCCGAAAGCGGCGATCGTGCGCGCGATGCCCAATACGCCGGCGGCGATCGGCAGGGGGATTACGGTCGCGGTGCCGAGCGAGGCGGTGACGCCCGAGCAAAAGCAGCGCGCGCATGCCCTGCTCGCGGCGTCCGGCGCGGTCGAATGGATCGACGAAGAGCGGCTGATGGATGCGGTTACGGCCGTGTCCGGCTCGGGGCCGGCCTATGTGTTCCTGCTGGCCGAGACGCTGGCGCGCGCCGGCGTTGCGGCCGGCCTGCCGGAGGACCTGGCGGCGAAGCTGGCCCGGGAGACCGTCGCGGGCTCGGGCGAGTTGCTGCATCGCTCGCGGCTGGATGCTGCGACGTTGCGCACCAATGTGACCTCGCCGGCCGGGACCACGGCGGCCGCGCTCGATGTGCTGATGGCGTCGGATGGCCTCGATCCGCTGATGCGGCAGGCGGTGGCGGCAGCGACCCGGCGCTCGAAGGAGCTAGCCGGCTGACGGCCCGGCCGGCTCGACGCCATGGAGCCCCGGGCATGGGCCGATAAATTCGGCCATGGAAGTACCGCGTTCGCGCACCTACATGGAAGTCGCGGCAGTCGAACCGGAGTTCCCCATGACCGACGGCATGAAACGCCAGACCATCATCGATGCCCTGCTGACCCTGCTGGCGAGTGAACCGCTCGACCGCATCGGCCTGGACGACGTCGCAAAAGCCGCGGGGGTGTCGCTGGCCGACCTGCGTGGCGAGTTTCCGTCCATTGTCGCGATCCTGTCCGCGCATATGAAGGATGTCGACCGCAAGGTGCTCGCGGCCGATGTCTCGGACATGGACGAGGAGCCCGCACGCGAGCGCCTGTTCGATGTGCTGATGCGGCGTCTGGACGCGCATGCCGGCCACAAGGCCGCGATCCGGTCGCTGATGCGCTCGACCCTGTGCAATCCGCCGCTGGCTTTGGTCATGAACGGCCTCGCCGCGCGTTCGATGAGCTGGATGATGACCGCCGCCGGCATCTCCGCTGCGGGACCGAAAGGTGCGCTGCGGGCGCAGGCACTCGCGCTGATGTATGTGCGGGTGCTCTCGGTCTGGGCCAATGACGAAGATCCCGGTCTCGCCCGTACCATGGCCGCACTGGACCGCGAGCTTGCACGCGCCGAGCGCTGGTCGGGCATGCTGGATACCCTGCTGGCCATTCCGGAGCGGCTGCAGGCGGGGCGCTGGCGCGCGCGACGGCGTCGCGACCCCAATCCCGACGACGATATCGTCGCCGCATAGCTCATCGTTTTTCTATACCGGCACGCGCACCGTGGCGCGCAGGCCGCCCAGCGGGGAATCGCCCAGCATGATGTCGCCGCCATGCGAGCGGGCGATGTCGCGCGCGATCGCGAGGCCCAAGCCGGTGCCGCCCTTGTCCTGATTGCGCGCATTGTCGAGACGCAGGAACGGCTTGAACACTTCCTCGCGCTGCGCCGGCGGAATGCCGGGTCCGTCGTCGTCGATGGTGATGGTGAGCCAGCGATGGTCGCGGTGTCCAGTGATCGCGATCGAATGGGCGTAGCGCGCCGCATTGGTGACGAGATTGGCGAGACAGCGCTTGAACGCCGCCGTCTTCACCGTCACCACCGGCTGGCCGGAGAATTCCACGCTCGCCTTGTGTCCGGTGCGTTCGGCGTCGTCCTTCAGCTCTTCGAGGAATGCGGCCATGTCGGTCGGCAAGGCCTGCTCGCCCATGTCGCCGCGGGCGAAGGCGAGATAGGCCTCCAGCATCCGCTGCATCTCGTCGACATCTTTTTTCAAGGCATCGATTTCAGGCGCATTGCCGAGCATCGCGAGTTCGAGCTTGAACCGTGTCAGGATGGTGCGCAGGTCGTGCGACACGCCGGCGAGCATGGTGGTGCGCTGCTCAATCGCGCGTTCGACACGCAGCTTCATTTCGATAAAGGCGACCGCCGCACGCCGGACCTCGCGCGCGCCGCGCGGCCGGAAGTTCGGCATGTCACGGCCCTTGCCGAAGGCCTCGGCGGCGTCGGCGAGGCGCAGGATCGGCCGGATCTGGTTGCGCAGGAAAATGATGGCGACGGTCAGCAGCACCAGCGAAGTGCCGACCATCCAGAACAGGAAGATTTCCGAATTGGATGCATAGGCCGCACTGCGCGGCGCCAGCACGCGCATCACCGCATTGTCGAGCTGGATGCGGATTTCAACCAGCGCCGACTTGCCGACGGTGTCGATCCAGAACGGGCGCTTGATCTTGCGCAACTCCACCGACAGCGCCTGATCGAGCAGCGAGAAAAACGGCTTCGGTCCCGGTGGCGGCATTTCAGTCGCGGGCAGGAAATCGACGACGAGTCCCAGCCGTTCCTGTGCGATCCGCCGGATCTGCGTGTTCTGTGCGTCCTGCGGATAGCCGCGATAGACGTCGATCAGCGCCGCGATATCGGAGACCACCGCCGACGACAGCTTCTGCGTCACCGAATTCCAGTGCCGCTCCATGAACACGAAGGCGACCACCGATTGCAGGACGACCATGGGCGCGATGATGATCAGCAGGGCTCGCGCATAAAGCCCGGTCGGCATGAAGCGCTTGACCGTCTTGCCGAGCCGGTCCCAGGCCAGGTTCACCCGATAGACAACGGAGCGGATGGTCTGGAGGCCGACATCGAGACTGGTCATGGCAGTCTCTCCCAAGTCCGCTCATTCACGCGAAAGCGGGAATCCAGTCTTTTCAACTCTAGGTCCCCGCTTGCGCGGGGACGAACGGATGTGGCGACGTGTCCATTAGGTTGCATGCTGGCATGTTCTACGGCGACACAACGAGTCGATAGCCGATGCCGCGCACCGTCTGCACGAAAAGCGGATTGGCGGGATCGCGCTCGATCTTGCGGCGCAGCCGGTTCACCTGCACGTCGACCGCGCGTTCGTTGGTCGCCGGGTCGTTGCCGGCGAGCGAAAGCCTCGGCACCGTCTCGCCCGGGGACCCGGCCAGCACCCGCAGCATGTCGCGTTCGCGGTCGGTGAGGCGAACGCTGTCTTCGCCACGTTTCAGTTCGCCGCGACCGATATGGAACATGAAATCGCCGAACCGCACCGATTCGACTGGCGCGGGCGCAGCAGGCTGCGCCCGCTTCAGGATATTGTTGATGCGCAGCGACAATTCTCGCGGCTCGAACGGCTTTGCCACGTAATCGTCGGCGCCGATCTGCAGACCTTCGATCCGCATCGCGGTCTCATCGCGCGCGGTCAGCATCAGGATCGGCACGCTGGACGACGAACGCAGTGATTTGGCGAGGTCGAAGCCGCTCTCGCCGGGCATCATCACGTCGAGGATGAGAAGATCGAAATGCAGGCCGTTGAGCTTGGCGCGCGCCTCGGCCGCATTGTCGGCAGTCGTCACGCGATAGCCCTCGGCGGCGAGGAACCGTGACAACAGGTCGCGGATGCGCCGGTCGTCATCGACGACCAGGAGGTGGGGCGCGTCATCGGCCGGACTTGCGGGAGCGGCGCGGGTGATGTCCATCAGGTTCGCCTCAGGGCTTGCCGGGTCGCAGCCGATCCGCGCGCGTGATCAGCTGCAGCACGTGATCGCGTTCGCGATTGTCGATCATCGCGATCAGGAAGGCGCGTGCGTCTTCGTGTCCGCCGGGGCCGATCTCGGCCAGGGCGCGCGCGATCCGTTCGGTCTGGAGGCCGGCGAGTTTCATGGCCAGCGCTTCGCCCTTGGGCGTGGCATAAAGAAGGCGCTGGCGGCGGTCGCTTTCGCCCTCTTTCTGCAGCACATAACCCTGATCCACCAGCTGCTTCAGCACCCGTCCGAGCGACTGTTTGGTGATGTTGAGGATGTCGAGCAGGTCCGCGACCTTGATGCCGGGGTGACGGGTCACGAAATGCACGACGCGATGGTGCGCGCGGCCGAAGCCGAATTTCGCCAGCGCCTCATCGGCATCGCCGACGAAATCGCGATAGGCGAAGAACAAAAGCTCGATCAGGTCCCAGACCGGCTCGCCGGCGGGGCGGGCCGGGCCGGCGTCATTGGTGCTGGGGCGGTCACGAAGAGGCGTCACGGACATGCTAAGGACCGGTTGTTATTTAGGTCAGCACTATTGACATAATTCCGGAAGATTGTTACCGAAAGTGGCACTGCAACGAAATATCCTGTTCTTTCGGTCCGGCTGGTTCCGGCGCGCTGTGCGTGCCGGGTAGGGTCGGACAATAATGGGAATGGACGCGTCAGGCAAAAATGCCCGATGCAAGAAGTCCGACCACTCTGCCCAGAGCTTCGCCAAGGAGGAAGCCGATGTCCGTGCCCTTCGATCAATTGCCAGGTCTGATCTGGTTCGACGGCAAGCTCGTCCCCGGTCCCGAGGCGAAGATTCACCTGCTGACCCACGGCCTGCATTACGCCAGCGCGGTGTTTGAAGGCGAGCGCGCCTATGGCGGCGAAATCTTCAAGAGCACCGAGCATTCCGAGCGGCTGAAGAAGTCGGCGAATATCCTCGATTTCGAAATCCCGTATTCGGTCGCCGAAATCGACGCGGCCAAGCAGCTGGTGATCGACAAGAACGGCATGCCGGATTCCTACGTGCGCCCGATCGCCTGGCGCGGGTCCGAACAACTCGGCGTGTCGGCGCAGAACAATGCGATCCATCTCGCCATCGCGGCGTGGCAATGGCCGAGCTATTTCGACCCCGAGCAGCGTCTGAAGGGGATCAAGCTCGATCTCGCCGAATACCGGAGGCCCGATCCGCGGACGTCTCCATGTCTGGCGAAGGCGGCCGGCCTCTACATGATCTGCACCATCTCGAAGCATCGCGCCGAGCGGCGCGGTTTTGCCGATGCGATGATGCTCGACTGGG
>CAZXJZ010000049.1:0-25179 GCA_964641065.1 uncultured Hyphomicrobiales bacterium
CGCCGGAGGTCGCGGGTTCGAGCCCCGTCGCTCCCGCCACTTAGGTGGCTGATTTTATTCACGTTTCGTCTCCTTAAGTTAGGGCCATGTCGGCCCGTTCCAACAATCTGGCCCGGCGCGTTCCAACTTTTGCGCGGGATTCGTTCTCACCGCAGCTTTGTCCGGCCCTTGCGCCGCGCCTCCATTACGTCCCTCACAGTCGCTAGATTTACTGGCACGTAGGTAGCGAAAAGCTGGTTTGAGGTGCCGATGGTGTTGCCCATCGCGACCGCCAGAGCCTCGGCATTTGCCCCGCCGGCAATGGCTTCGACCGCACCGGAGCGACGAAAATCTGCCAGCGTCCGTCGTTCGTGCTTGCCGAATTGAGCGATGCGCACCGAACGAAAATCGACGCCGAGCGAGTTCTTTGTGTAGGCATCCCCACTGCGGTTGCGGAATATGTAAGCATCCCCGTGAAGCTCCACGCCAAGCTTTGCGAGATACCCTTGCATAGCCGCCAGCGCCCGATTGCTCAGGACACCACCGACCGGCTTTCCGGTTTTTCCGCGCTCGGTAAAGAACGCCTCGCCGCCTGCTGCCCTTGCGAGTTGCGACGCGCGGAGCGCGCGAACGTCACCAGGGCTCAATTGCGTTGACCACGACACAGCAATGATGGCAGCAAGGCCGCTGTAGCCATCCCGCCATGCGCCCTTGAAAAGCCGAACCGCTTCACCTTCCGACCACGTGTCCGAGCGACCCTGCGCCGCGCGATTGCGAATGCCTAGACTAGGGTCCGCACCGCGCTCGCAGTATTGGAGCGCGGCCGATACCTTCCACAAGGCCCGCCAGATTTTCACGGCGCGGTGTGCCTCTCGTAGCGAGACCGTATCCTCAATGGCTTTGCGCCACGCGCTGACGTTCTCGAGCGTCACGGTGCGCGGATCGCAGTCCCCGAACACCGGCCTGATCCGGCGCCATGCCCGCCACCAGTCTTCACGGGTTCGCGGTGCCTTCTGTGACCATTCCTCAGTGCGCCGATAACGGCGGAACGATTCGCCAAGCGAGCGTGGCGGATAGATCGTCAACTCTTCGGCTTGATCCGGCGACAGGTTATCAGCCGCGAGCAACGGCAAGGACGGCGCCTCGCCTCGCCGCGTCCTGTCCCAGCGCGCGTTCCATTCCTCCGCGAGCGCCACCGCAGCCGGGCCATCAGGGCCAAGAGGAACGGACATGAAGCCGCAGCGCTTCATCGCCTTGGTCGGCTCCCAGAATGCGCGACTGTTGCGCTTCACGCGATAATGCCGGATCGTTTTCACGATGCCCGACGCTTCATTTCGGCAATTCGGTCATCCGCGACCGCTGCAGCGTCACGCGCGCCGAACATGGCGCCATTAAACAAGTGCGAATGGCGTGCGTCGCACCATTTGTCGATGGCGTGCAGATCGAAATTGCCCGTATCCGGGTCTGGCTTTGGAAAGCCGCGCGCCAAAAGGTTGGGCAACACCCCCTCGAATTGGGACGTGTTCATACCAAGTCGGCGTGCAGCAGCTTTTGGGGGAACATCCCGGGCCTGAATTGAGTGTCGCATGGCTCCGCACCGTGATCCCGCAAGGCCAAAAAACCGATGGCTCAGCCGCAAGGCGTTTAGCATTCACAATCTCGCGCAAAACCTATTTTCGACTATAGTGCTGTCTTGTCAAGGTTTCGCGTTTAAAATGCCGTGCGGAACAGCGGAGCGGAATATGGCGGGAACTGGCGGACGGCCAACTAAGCGCAAAGGGGAAGTCTTGTCGAAAAACAGGACCTTTCGGGTTCGAGATCAATTGGACCTGAGACTGCAGCAGGCCGCGGCCGGAAAAGGCCGGTCGGTAAGCGAAGAAATTGAGATGCGCCTCGAAGCCACTTTTGATGCCGACGACGTCTCAGGAACGCGTTACGCCGAACTACAGCGGTGGCTTGATCGTGCAATCGCCGTGTTGGCCCTCGGCAACGACCCACAAGAGACCGACGCGGCGGTTGCCGCGTGTTTGCCCCTCATGACTGAGTCCTTTTATAAAGGCGGGCTCACTCGCGAACGCTATTTGGAGTGCCTGTTCGCATCGAGGAATGCACCAACAGGCTCGTCGGTAGGCATCATCGTGGCAAAATCGATTTTGTGCGCTGCTGGAATGGCCGACTGGATACAAAGGCTGGACGACGACGAGATATGAAATTGACCTTAATGAGCTTGACAGCATCTCAGCCAGGCAGCCTGAAGCAACTGCGAGGGAAAACTCAATGGTGGGCGGTGACGGGGCA
Organism: uncultured Hyphomicrobiales bacterium; assembly: GCA_964641065.1. GTDB lineage: Bacteria > Pseudomonadota > Alphaproteobacteria > Rhizobiales > Xanthobacteraceae > Pseudorhodoplanes. The sequence goes on from CAZXJZ010000049.1 coordinate 2,278, forward strand.
TCCACCATTTCCAGAAGTGCCTATGCCTATTGGGCTAGCGCCACTGGACGAGGGACAATGTCCCCCTTGTGTGTCCCACTTATCCCATAGCGGCGACCACTAGCAATACGATTGAATTACCTGACCGGTCGCCTCAGAACACCCGTGTCACGCATGAGCATTCGCGAAGTGTTCTAGGTTTCCGACCCGTTCTCATGCGATGGCTGGTACTGGCCTGTCTTGACCCCTAGTGGCCGGGGTTTGAATTTCGGAATGGACTAGTTTGATTTTTCCGCGTTGGCTTAGTTCGCGATATAAAGCTCGGCGCGGTGCGGAGGACCTACATGTGAAATGGCGCAGCCATGCAGGATCGAAGGCGTGTTTTGCTTTCAATGTGGCCATTTTGACCCTTTCGTATGCTTTGCTGTTTGGGCCCTCGTCATTTTTAGAAGGATTGGCTATCGGGCTCGTTATCGCAGGACCGGTGAGTCATTATTCGAGTTTCTATAGCCGCAGCTCACAAAGACCACCCACCAATCGCGAACTCAGTTCAGACAAAGCAATTCATAGGCCATTCGACCAGTGAGGCCGCCTCAGTTGGCGACCTCGTTAATTGTAGGCCGACTGGTGTCACGAACCTTCGGCCAGTCTACCCAATGGAGGTAGTCCGCGATACATTCAGCGCATGAGCCGATTGCTGTCCCGAACCAAGTTCAGGCTCCGCTTTACAGCCGGGATAGTGATTGTCCTATGGTTTCTGCAAGAGGTCTTTCAGGCATCATTTCAGCCGGCTGTTTCCTACGCGGTCAATGTCGCGATCGGGTTGCTTTTCTTGAGCGTCGCTTTCCATGCGTGGGTAACGCGCATTGTTCACCTACCAAGCCGATGGCCACCACGCTCCGCATCGCGCCGGCGATAGTATTTCATCGTCCCTACTAGCTTCTGAAGCGCCTGAATGGACCCGTATGCTGTGCAACAAGCTGACGCTCGGCTGGCAAGCGCCGTGGCCGCCGTAGACGCCATGCGCGCGGCGAGGACGCTATCGATGCCTGTTGGTCCGGATGCAGAGCGCGCGGAAAGGCTGACGGGGCTTTCTATTTCTACGGGCGCAAGTGTGGAGCGAGGGTGTCGTCGCGCAGCGCGGGGGCCGTCGAACAGTCCTTGGCGACAACAGCGCGCATATGCTTAAACTGCGCTAATTCTTGCTGATAATCGGTTAGACGAAACTCGCATTGCCGGTCGAGAACAAACTTAAGAAGCGATGCAAGCGCCTCTTGGTACCGTGTCAGAGCACCGCACCGAGCCTTCAGACTAGAGCCTGAGCGCAGAGCGGGGTCAAGAAGGGCGGCCTTACGCTGCTTCACTCCTTCGGCCAGAGAGTTCAGGCGAGCCCGACAATCAGGTGACAACTCTTGAGCCATCACGGGGGAAAAGAGCCATGACAGCAAAAGCAGCGCAGCAAGTGTCGCGGCCGAGCGGGTCATGTTCTTTCTCCGCCATCATTGGAGAATATTTATTGCGCGAGATGTGACAATGCTCGTGATGAAAATCTCCATGACCAATGAAACAATCACCACGCTGACGTAGAGGGACGGCAGGTGTAACTGCCTGAAGACCGGGTAGACCGCTTGATAGTCCTTATGTTCATTGATCGCCTTTTGCGAAAACGACTTCCATGTTACGGCGTGCCATACCAGTACCGCAAACCAAGCTGTTCCAATTAGCAACGGTGAGAACAAATACGACCACTTTCCCTCGATGCGTATGCCACGACTAGTTTCGACTGGAATTTGGAAAATCTGTGGCGTCTGAGAGTATGCAAACCAAGCAACGCCCCACCCTAACACGAGTAACGCCCCGGTTAGTACCGCAACAATCTGTATTGGTCTTGGCGATAACTTACCCCTGTCCATCACATTGCCAAATCGCTGAAACTCTCTCTTGCGGCGCTGAGCAACACGCCCGGAGGCCGCTGAGTAAATTGAGGCTCTGCACCAGCTCGAAGTAGTGTTTCTGTGTTACACCCTTGCGCACATTTCCTGCAATCATCTGCAATACAGTTTTGTCACGCAAGCTTGCGACTAGTACCCTTCGTGCATAATCTCGCCATCAGATCGCTCCCGTTGAAAGTCCCACTTAGCTGATCGCGCCGAGGATTAGCGCGCCATTCGACAGACTAAGGTTGATGTGATTTTTGCTCAACGTTGGACGGGGATTTTAACGACCCCGTTGTTTTGAACTGGCCAAAGCCAGTCCATGCCATCCACATCAGCCCAGCAGACACGACCACGCCGATCACGGCCATTAAGTGATAGGGCCTCTCTGCATCGCGCGACGGATTGATCGCAGCAGCCTCATAGTCGTCGCTCGGAATAAAACTATAAAAGCGTCGCCTCCATTGGTCTCGCATCTTTCTCTGTACCCAAAGGTGCCACCAGCCCGACAATGTGACCGCAACAACGTAAAGGCCGACGACACCTGCTACCAGCGAGAGCACGCCCACATCTGCTGTGTTAGCGGCCCGTGCAGCGACAAGTCCGATACCGGTAGCAATCGACACCGCGATAGCAGCGACTAGGGTACGAGTGCTCTCAGCAGCCTTGGCCATGTCATCAGCAATCGACTTTCTTAAATCAGCTTGTGCTTTTATCGCCTCTCTACTCAACTCTGATAGGCTGAGCTGATATGAAAGTCGCGCTCCCTCAAGAATCTCGCCGCCTAACTTCTTGAAGGCGTCCGCAACCAACTCGTCCCGCGCTACAGAGCGCGCAAATTCGGCTGCGAAGAGGGCGTGCCTCTGCTCTGCGGAAGGCGCGTCCTCGTATACCCAAGCAGCGGCTGATTGCGCGTGGTTGAAACCCTCTCTCTCGAGACGGGCGTATACATTCGCGCTATCCAGTTGAAGGCTTAAACGCGGAGGACCAGCGAACACGACCGCCGCCTTCCCAACCACTTCGGTTGCAAGGCTGCGGATTAGGGCTGGCGCTGCTTCCCGCACAAACACTTGAAACGCCTTGTCCCGCCAAGTGTCTTCGCCAATCGGCGACCTCAAAAGCCACTTCCGAATGTCTGACGGTACGAGCCGCGCCTCGGCACTTTCCCTAACTAGATCGAGCGGACTTTTCGTCTTCGTCGCAGGAGCAAAAATGTCGCCGCGTCCCCAAGGATTAAACGAAACCAGGCCGCTTGTGAAAGTCACGTCGGCCGCAGCAATCTGCCAGACCTCATTTTCATGCGCATTTGCGAGAGCCTGAGCCAGTCCGGCCAAAGTAAAAATGCGCCTTACTCCACCCTGCTCTTCACCTTTATAAATCGTAACTATGTACGGCCCCATATCATCGTTTAAGTGCTCAACGTCGCTCAGCTCCATCGCTCCGTCGGCTATTTCTACAGTCCAATCCCGGACTGCCCCATGGTGCAGTTGCGCTGCTTGTAGTGCGCCGATCCTTGAAACCGTGAGCGCCTTGTCAGTTTCGACAACGCTTGCGTTGTCTGCGGCGACCCAGCGATCAACGAGCGCGCCCAACTCTGTCGGCGAGAACGACATCGCTGTACCCTCTAGTTGTCACGACAAACTGCGTAGTCCCGTCTTCTAGTTGCGTCCTTCTTATCGCCTCACCTTCCAAAACAGTGTTGTATTCGATGACAATCCCCTCGTCCGTTTTGACGGAGCGTCGTACCGATCTCGGAAGGCTGTCTTGATGCGGCGCAAACGACAATCCTGCTAGCTTCTTCTTCTTGACGATGCGGTCAACCGATCGGTCTAGAGTGGCCTTGAATGTTTCATCATGTGGCTGACCAGCGCCTACCCATACCGCTTGCTTCATAACCTCCTCGTTAATCTCTGGCGCGCTGCGTAACACGTCATTAGCTCGGGCAACTCCGGCGGCCAGCTCGCCTTTTTCAAAATGCTCGCGATAATCGTTCAACACCGTGCGAACAAGGTCCTTCACTTCCTTTGTCAACGCTTCATCGGAACGCATCCGAACGACCTGAAGGTAGTTTGAAAAAAGTCTGTCAACTCTGGCGAGGGCCGTCCCATCCGGTCACGCGTTGAGATGCCAGCTTCAGCTACCCCCCCTACTGTCCTTATGATCGCGGCCTTTTGGATCGAAGCTTTGTCGCTTACGAATGCTTCAACAATGCGTCGCAGTCCGTTCACTCCCTCGCGGTGAACTAATTCCAACGCTTGCCGGTAATCGTATTTGACCAAGCCGTACAAACGGACATTCTCGTCAGCTACACCCAGCTCGAACACAAAGAACGCGCCATCTCTTGCACCTCCACTGTGGAAGCGACAGAAATCACGCGCGAGTGCTTGAGCGCCCTGCTCGAAAGTTTGCTCGCGGCGTGCAATAGCCTCGATTGTGTCCCTCGTTGTAGAGCCATCCTCGAAGCGGAAAATGCTGTCAGATGCGATCTCCTTGAGAATAGCCAAGAGGAAGTCGTCGTGTTCAACAGGCAGTTCCGGCTGTGGCTCGAAATCGCCGTCGCCTCCTACGATGTGCAGACTATGTCGTGCTATTCGCAGCCCTTCGATCTCCTCCGCAGTCAGAAAACCCATCGCAGCCCCCACACTCTCCAACCTATGCGCGAGAGTTTACGACGATACGCTCCTACCGCTATTGGAACAAACAAGGAACAATTTCAAGCGGGTCACCGGAATAGAGAAATTTTTCGCGGGGGCATCTAATGGAGACAAGCCCTTTGACTTCCCCCTTATGCGCCACGAGCGGGCCAGTGCTTTGGCCGACAGTCGCTTTCGATCCAAATCTAAAACTGCACTGGCCTAGTACGCCCGGCCGGCCGGGGGTGCGTGATTTATTGAGGTATACCGAAAAGAGCCAGATGGATGATGCAACCTTAGTGTCTCTTATACGTCATTTGACGAATTATGAGACACCATTATGCTCGGGTCTAGACTTTATTGATACGGGAGTCGCGATGACCATCTACGGCTACGCTCGGGTTAGCTCGGCTGATCAGAACCTAGACGTCCAAACCGAAGCTCTCCGCAGGGCGGGCTGCATGATCATCCGTGAGGAGAAGCGCAGCGGTTCCACCCGGCGAGGGCGTCACGAATTAGAAACCCTCCTAGATTTTCTGAGAGCAGGTGACACCCTCGTCGTCACACGGATCGATCGCCTCGCCCGGTCAATTGGGGATCTACAGGATATCGTTCGCTTACTGAAGAATAAGGGGATTGGATTGAGGGCGACGGACCAGCCAATCGACACAGGAACCGCGGCCGGAAAGGCGTTTCTGGACATGCTGGGCGTCTTCGCCGAGTTTGAGACCAACCTGCGTCGGGAGCGTCAATTAGAGGGCATCGCTCAAGCTAAAGCGCGCGGCGTCTACAAGGGTCGGAGACCGTCCATAGATCAGGCGAAGATAGTTCAGCTGCACGCAAGTGGGCTCGGTCCGACATCAATTGCCGCCGAACTGAAAATTGCTCGCGCTTCTGTTTATCGAGCCCTCGCAAAGACGCCATCACAAGAATGAACCTATGCTCCCTTCGCAACTCGCATGATTTGCTTTTGTGCCCCTTTCCACCCCCTCCTATGCTTTGCTGTTTGGGCACGCTTGATTTATGCGACGATTGGCTATCAGGATTGCCGGCATAGCAGGTTTGCCGGCATAGCACCGGTGTGTTGTTATCTGATTTCATGGCCGCAGCTCACCAAAGCCACCCAACAAGGGGCAGCGCGGGTCTTAAACGGGCCTGCAATGTCACATCCAGCAATGTAGGCAGAAGTACTCTATATGAACCTTTCCGATTGATCGTGCCCTGATGCAGGAACACGACGCGCCGATGAAGCAGCGGCTGACATCGTAAAGACCCAGCAATTTTCGTTATTATTGCATCAACAGAATTGACCTCTTGTCTGTCGCGCGCGTGCTAACAGTCCGGCCGGAAAGGAGCCGTCATGCGACGTGCAGACCCTTACATGGACCGCGCCCGGGAGCTGTGTCTGGCGGCCGGCGTCGATCCCGACAGCCGGGTTGAAAAGCCCGGTTCGGAAAAAACAATGCCGGCCTGGTGCGCGTACCGTGACGCGGTGCGGCGCGAGCAGGTCGCAATGGAGACCGCTGCCACCGCGGCCGAGATCGCGACCATCGCGCCGCAGGCCCCGCAATTCCAGAACAGTCCGCTGAAGGTGTTTGGCCAGCATGACGAGGGCACGATCGCGCAGATGCGCAACTGCATGTCGATCGGCAATGTCGTCGCCGGCGTTATCTGTGCCGACGGTCATCTCGGTTATGCCCAACCGGTTGGCGGCGTGATCGCCTACGAAAAGCAGATCAGCATTTCTGGCGTCGGCTTCGATATCGGCTGCGGCAACATGGCCGTGCGGCTCGATACGCCCTATGCGGCGATTGCCGATCGAGTTGGCACCATCATTACGGACGTGTCGCGGGCGATTTCGTTCGGCATCGGGCGGACCAACAAGGAACGCGCTGAGCATGCGTTGTTCGACGATGCCGAGGCCTGGCGCGCCTCCGACATGGGCGAGTACCGGCATAAAGCCGCCGCGCAGCTCGGCACCGTCGGCTCGGGCAACCATTACGTCGACCTGATGCGCGATCAGGCGGATGACCACGTCTGGATCGGCGTGCATTTTGGATCGCGCGGGCTCGGGCACACCAGCGCCACGCGCTATCTCAAGGCCGCGGGCGGCAAGGACGGGATGAACGTCCCGCCCGCGGTGCTAGATGAGGGTTCGGAACTTGGCCGCCGCTACATCGCCGCCATGGAACTCGCCGGCCGCTATTCCTATGCCGGCCGGGAATGGGTCGTGGAACGCGTGCGCAGGATCATTGGCGGCAACGTCACCGACATGGTGCACAACCATCATAACTACGCCTGGCGCGAGAACCATGGCGGCCGGGATCTGTGGGTGGTGCGCAAGGGCGCGACGCCCGCATTTCCTGGACAGCGCGGATTCGTAGGCGGATCGATGGGCGATGATGCCGTGATCATTGAGGGCGTCGACAGCGAAGCGTCGAAGGCTGCGCTCTATTCGACAGTGCACGGCGCCGGCCGCCTGTTCGGGCGCAAGGAAGCCAAGCGCCGCTTCTCGCGCGAGCAGATGGACGCCTGGCTTAAACAGCGCGGCGTGATCCTGATCGGCGCCGATCTCGACGAAAGCCCGATGGCCTATCGCCGCCTGCCCGAAGTGATTGCCGAGCATGCCGGCACGGTGAAAGTGCAGCATACGCTGCGGCCGTTCGCGGTCGCAATGGCCGGCGAAGGCGAGTTCGATCCGTTCAAGGATTGACCGGGCTTGCTCTGTTGCGTTCGTCAAACAGATGCAATGCAGAAACAGACACCTAGAGGAAACTTTCCAATTGATCGTCGACAGCGGCCCGATAAGCATAACCTCTGAGCACTTTCGCGTTCTCGCCCATAAGGTTTTGAGAGCTTTCGAGAGTTGCCGTATATGCTTCCGCTATTCTGCCGCCTTCATGCCAAGCGTACCAAATGTCCAGCCCTCTCGGCGCTGGGCGACAGATAGGGTTCCCGCGAATGCGCTCGCCGGAGGCAAGGAACGCTAGCTCTTGGCAGAGGACGCTGACGCTTATATGCGGCTCATGCATCAAGACCTAAGCTTTGTACTTTACATCATAGCTGTTTGCGCCTTTTTCGTTGCCAGCTTCATTGGCCATTTGATCAACGGTATGGCGCGGACCAAGAAGCTATTCTGGAAGGTCAGGATAATTTCAGGTTACGGCAACATTCCGATCGTATGGTTCGTCGCCCTAGCGGCGTGGCTTTTTATTGCGGTTGTCAGCTTTGTAAGTGCTCGCTCTCTCGATACAGGTTGTTATGACGAAGCGTCAGGAGTCGGCCACTCTCTCATGCGCCATTGCGGCCGGCTAAGCGGCGGATAATTCGTTTTGGCATGAAAATGCAGGCAGCGGTCCGCCAAAGTTGGACTGGACTGAAGCGCCTATAAAACAAGGCATTCGAGGCCATTTATGCAGAAGGCCGCCAGCGGAACCGGGGCCGGCAGTACGGGCGACGATGGGGTGAAAAGCGCCCTCGACGAAGCCACAATGCGTTCTCGGGCTAATTCCGCGCAACGCCAGCCCCGTGCAGTTCAAGCTGGCTCCCTCCGTCAAGGGCGTATTGCGAAACTAATCACTCGCGAAGATATGTCAAATCCCTTGGTGGCGTGACGCATACGCTGAGCCCTCGCGGATCAACATCCGCTACCCCCGCCGGCCGGCCCACTTGAACAGTCCGGCTTGAGGTTCGGATCGTTCATGATGATCGGCGCGCCGCTGATGTTTGGTACTTGAGGCCGTGACGCGGCGTTAGGGTTTGCAGGACTTACAGCCCCCGGGATGCCGCCGCCTTGCGGGTTGTTCGTCCCGAGTTGCGAGGAGCCTGAGCCAGTCTCGCTGGGTGCGGGATTAGACGGCGAGACCGAAGGGCTAATTGCGCCGGCCCAGTTGTTAGAAACTCAGCCGATGCTCGTCGAAAGCTGCGCAGCCTTGCGCATGAGGCAGCCATCATCAAAGCCGAAGGTCGTCACCTACGCAGTGCGTCGAACGCCGACCGAACCGGAACTTGAGCCTGGACGGAACCGCGCTTCTTCTGTCGTCGGGAATACCAGACGACAAGGGGCATCATCGTCATCGTGACAGTGCCCCAAACCAGACCCGAGACAAAATACTCTTGAGGCGCGATCGGTGCGTTCTGTTGGAAAACGAACGCAAGAAACACCCCGACGCCAAAACCGAAAATCGGTGAAGCGATCATCGTCGCAAGAATGATTGCGGCCGTGTACCAGCGGCTATTCGGAACTGCACCAGAGGCCCACTTAGCCAGAAGGAACATTGGAACGAACGTTAGGAACCCAGTTAGCATTGCCACCTCCAAAGCACCGGCTAACAAACAAATGCGAAACGATGCAAGAGCCGTATCGATGAAGAAATGCCTGATTGGGTCTGGACCATCCCATCGTGCCGGCGATTGACGCCGCTATCGCCAAAGCGGATTGTCGCAGATGAAATTTTCGAGCGCTCTGATCGAATAGTGCGAGCGCTCTTGAAGGTCTCCCAATCCGTACGGGGCCGATTCCCTGGAATGCCCGCCGTGGCAGTGTCGATGGCGAGGCTTCATCCCTCAAGAGCAAGGCCAATTAGCAGATTATGGCGCAGTACTTCAACCGTTTAAGATTATTGCTACATGCGGCCCTACAAAGTTCTAGAAACCCAGTAAGAACGCAGTCTATGTCAGACAAAGAAGTCCAGGCCCTGCAGGCGCGCCACCAATATCTTCCTACGCTCGCTGAGGAACGATGTAAGCCCCCTGCCCCTCCGGCGCCGGCTAAGAAACCTAGAAAGAACCCGCCACCTAAATCCTGAGATGACCGCGCTCAAGCTCCTCCCCGCCAACGAGAACCGCGACGGCGGCCCGTGGTCGGCTGACGACTTCGACGTGGTGCTGGTCGATACGGGCAAGAAGGTCGGCCGCATATTCCGGCAGACCGTTGCGCCCGGGAATCCGAACGAGTGGTTTTGGGGGCTGGATTTCTTCGAGGCGAAGAATCGCCGGCCGTTCTATGGCAATGCAGAAAGCAAGGACGCGGCGAAGCTGGCGTTTGCGGAGTGCTGGCGCGGCTAGCGCGCGTCGAAAACATATTGACGCCTTTGGTCGCGCCTCAATGATCTTCTCGGCCGCCACCTGAAGGCGGCCTCTACCTCGATCCGATCACGATAGCAACGACCACGGCCGCCAAAGCGACCCCCATCAAGAACCATCCGAGCCGGTTCTTGTTATCAGTTTGGAGAAGCGCGCCTCCGGTAAGAAGTGAGGCGACCATTATGAACTCCAATAGCTTTTGCGCCATCCCACGTTCTCAAAGAGTGGATCTGAAAATGTCACGGCGACGCGTCCGTTCGGCCTTCGTCTCCCGGAATGGCTGGAGCTTGTCCTCGGTATAAGCCGTGGGCACCTTACTTGTCGGGCTGCTGGCACGATGAGTCGTTGGGCTCTGGTGATGACTGTTCGCCTGCAATAGCTCGATCAGCTTCGGCAGTTGCATTCTCTAGGTGCTGGGCCGCCTCGGTGAGGCCGCCAAACCCGGCGACGCGCAGAAGTTCAACCAGAGTGGCCCGGATGTCTCGGGCCGCCTCCTGTCTGCGATCTTCCGAAGGCCTGTCGTTCATTCAGCCTACTCTTGCCCGAGATACACAATGCCTTAGGGCAACACGCGTTCCACCTTAGGCTGAGTTCCCATGACAAAGACCGGAGTTGATCACCAACTGCGAAATTTGACGCATTCGGGGCGGTTTTAATCACCGGTTGCGACGGACAACGTTGCAAATCTGTAATATGTTACAGGTTAATTGCGGCGACGGAAGCGAGCGGGAGCTGATTCATGCCCAGCAATAGGGTGGAATTGGCACAATACGTATGTGATATCGGAAACGACCTGATCCCTCTACTTAAGACCTACGGCCTTGATGCCACGGCTCACTGCCTTGAGATGGCCACGTACAGCGCCGCGACGGTGGTCAACCAGTCCGTCCCGAGCGCCGAACCGCCAAAGCCTCAGCTGAAGGTTGTTCGCAATTCGCCCTGAGCACGTAGCAAGCTATTTTGTGGCTAGCTTTTATGAAGAAGCGGCCCGGTCTTGTGAAACAGACCGAGCCGAAGAGGATGCGAGGACTTTACGTTCTCAGAACGCTGTGGGAGACCAACGGTTCCCAACCATTCCCGCTCGTGAAATCTCAGAACAGCAGGCGCCTCCGGGTTCTTGACCTTGACCCAATGCTTGCACGGCCCTGACGTGTAAGGCCGATCCCGCCGCTTCGACACGATGCCTTCAAGACCCATTGCACACGCCGCAGCGAATACGTCGGCGCAGTCGCCTTGGATTGCGCCCGCGCTCAGGTTGGCCTTTGTATACCAAGACGCTTAGAGCAAAGACTCTCACCAAGCATATTTGAAGCGTCCTCCGTATTTAAGAGCTTAACTACTCCCTTTGCATCTGTAATCACATTCACCTTGCAGTAATGCGTCTGCGCAGTGCCGCCGTACTTGTTAGAATCAATCGATGTGAGGTTGCTGAGCTGCCAAATATGTGACGTATCGCCGCTCTGCATTTTGAAGCTGTTGGCAGGAGGTCCAAACTGCGAAACAAACACGTCGATGTTTTGGCCCACATATCGACCCGACAGAGCATTGCGCGCGTCGTCAGCAGTTCCCGCACACCCTGCGAGCATTCCACAGAATGCTATTGCAAATAACGCCCTCATGGTCCCTTCCCCGTCCGCAAATCATGCCGCCAATTTTCGTTTGGAGCAAACCAACGTCTTGCGACATCGAGCCGCAATACTGTTTGCGGTGACACGGTGCCAAGAGTGGATGAGGCGCGCGAAGTCGTCGAATGGTGTCCGTTTCGTTCGACAACATCGCGGAACGGGCTCAACAGCCGGCGGGCAGAAGCCGACAAAGCGGCAGTCGCTGCCTGCCCTTGCCCGTAGTCATAATCCAAAGTGGACGTTCGACGAGATATGAAATTGGACTGGAACAAGCTGGCCATAGCGGTGTCGGCTCTATGGGCGTTAACGGCCATCCCGATCTCCGTGCGCCTTGTCTATGAATGGTCTGTAAGCGGCATCCTGATGCAGCTTTTTGCCCTCGCGCTCGTTTGCGCGCCGATATGGCTGGTTTACGGCTGGCGGTGGATGTCCAACGGGGCCCCGGCACCTAACAAGGTCTGGATTCCCGTTGCGATTGCTGGGGCGCTGCTTTCCCTGTTCACCAGCGAATATGGCTCATTGCTACCAATCGCTCCGGTGCTCGGAACCGCAGTATTTCTGATCCTGGTCTTCATCTTCAAACGCTCGCAAGCTGAGAACGCAAAGTCAGCGCCCGCGAAATCGAAGTCTCAAAGGCTTGAGCAGATTAACGAAGCCGCGCGCCCGCTTTTGCAGCTAACACAGAAGCTCAGTTCGGAATTGCTGCAGACAATAACGCAGCTGCCGCCCCCCGCCGGGCTAACGAATCTGATCAGTCCATCGGCCGATGCGGTAAAATGCGTGTACGCTCTTATTTACCTTAAGGCCTCTGATCCTTCATCGCATCGCGTAAACAGACTGATGGCCTTCTCGTTTTATAGAAGTCACATCGTTTCAAATCTGGCGGCCCTAATGGCTCCCCGGATTCCGGGAGTGCCGGCCTTCAGTCAGCAGGAGCTGGATAACCCCGAGATACGAGCACCAATTAAGCGGTTGCTTGACCTTGTCGAACGTGACGCCGGCGAGACGCGCACAAGACTCGCATCAGGGGCAGCGAATCCGTTTTTCCCGATCTACAGCAATCTTCGGCCTTACGTTTCTCCGAAGGCAACAGAAGCTGACATGTCGAAACGGTTTGAAGATAACTTTGCGGCGCTATTCGAGCAGGTAGACATCTCAATGAGACGAATGGTGACTGCGAGGTCCTCCTAAGCCCCTCGTTGGAGCTACCTGCTGCCGTTCACGTCGAACCGAAAGGCTGCGCGGTAAGGTTTATTTCGAGTCGCGCTCGCAAGCCGTACCAAAAATATGCAACGTTCTGACACCGCAAGCGCTTGGCGGTGCCGCGACCAAACATCAGCCCCCCGCAGATTGGTCGCAGGTACAAAGTCCCCAGCGTCCACCCCCGACGCTGGGGACGACCTCCTAAAGCCCTCAAAGGCCCATCAGCCGCACGGCGCAATCTGCCAGCTTACCCGACAGCCGGATCAGCTTGCGCGCGATCCAGATGCGTAGAAGCCCGGCACGCGGCCGGGCTCCGTTGATATTGCGGCATTGGCGGGGCAACGTGACCGCGATGGGTCATTCATGAGCCTCATATCTTATGGTGACGCGACCCGAAGCATCTCGCTTCTTCATGGTGACGGTCGCCGGGGTCAGCAACGTGGAGTCAATCGAACTTGTGACCTTCAATTCCGAATTGGACAGCCACTCTACGCGCGGCGACGGGTCAACCCTGCCATCACGAACCGAGAACCCATCACACCCACCGGTAAACACGGCAAACTTTTTGTCTTGGGCATCGGCCTCGGACCCCGAGCTTGGCACTACCGAAACCTGACTCCAGCAATAGGGTGAAATAGCGCCTCCACCGGCGTAAGTGACAAGAGCTGCCTTCATAGAAGAATCCGGCGATGGAAAGAAGCGAACGTGAGCGTCGCCGCCATAAGGCGGCGCTTCATTTTTCTTTGTCAGCACGAGTAGAGAAAACGCGCCAATCAGCGCGAGCGCAATGACTACCAATTTGCCGACAATTACAACTAGTTTCATTTCACGACCGAGCTAACTGCCTATGCGCCAATCGACTGCAATGCAAAGTAAGACGTCTATATGAACCTTTCCAATTGATCGGCGGTCCAATGCCAAATTCCGGTGTAAGAGCACGCCAAAACGTACTCGACATTGAGTTTTGAGAGCTTTGGAGCGTCTCTACCGGACAGTGACTAGTTGTCGTTTTCGAATTTGTCGAGCAGTCCGCTTTGCAGACCCATTCGCTGGCACATTACGACGTTTTTGTCGGGGCGCCCCCCGTCTCCAGTATTGAAAGTGCGAGCTTTGTGATTGCCGGAATCATCTTGTGGTGGCGCGGCATCTTTGTCGAGAGTGCTAGCAACATTCGATGTCGCAGTGCGTGGATGAGCGTTTCAGCCAATCTGCCGCGATAAGATCTGCCCCGGCAGGCGTATGGACTTCGGTAGCGAGGTCACAACCCTGCCTCAGCACTTGCTCGACAGCTTTCAACCACACTGTATCCCGCGTTTCTTTCGAGACGCCTTTGCCTATCACCCGCAAAACCTTACGATGGTGTTGGCCCCGATTCCAATAAATCGGGCACACATAGCCCAACGACGGCAACGGGTAAGAGCCGCCTCAGGACTGTCTGCCCCTGCTCCTCTGGGCTTGGAAGCCCGGCGCGCCGGGCCTGACCACCGAGGCTCAATCGTTCCAAGAATTACAATCCGCAAGCGGCAATATGCTCCAAACTTCACAAGCGGTTGCGAACTTCTACGGCAGTTTTGAGGACTGCTTAAAGCGCAGCGGAAGTCGAATATCTGGGTCAGCCCCTTCAGGCGGCGGTGGGAACCGGATTGATTTTAACAAGGATGCTACCCGCTGGTCTAATCGGCGGTTTCCCGATGACACAACGATTCTGACCGACTGCACTTGCCCGTCTTTCCCTATAAGAAAAACAATCGTCATTTCAGATGCGTGCCAACCTAGGCGCACGCTTTCCGCTTGCAACTGCGGAATGGTCGCGCGCAACCTTGCGTCGACGATTCGAGCGTAATCAAGAGCGACCCTTGTGGCTTTAGGATTAAGCCTAGTGAGTACGTCGGCCTTCGAGTGCTGTGCATCGGCATCTGACCAAAGAAAAAGCAGCGCGACCAACGCAATAAGAGAACGCTGCAGCACCTTCGTCATCAACGCACCCAATTGTCCGGCCATAGATTGCTGCAAGCCCTCGGTGTTATCATGCTACGGCGGCCAATGGCACCAAGAGAGGTATCAACAAAGTTCAGCGTCCTCGGCCTGAGGCGAATAAGGGCTCACGGCGCGAAGAATTTAAACATCGGTCGCAGGAGCGCTCATCGCGCGCTGGCGACGGCTGGTATTAGCTCTCAGGGTGCGCAGGCCGCAAATACCTGACGACGGCGACTTGATTTGTCTGTCGGTAGGCTTGTGGCGGTGCACGCACGGAGTCGGTCAGCTTACCTGTTGATCGCGCTGGATCATTTCACAGTGATTTTGAAGCGCACCTTGCGGGTCATGCCATTGGCCAAGAAGTACTCAAGCTCTGCTTGGTCCACTCCAATGAACCCCGAAGTTGGCTCGTAATAGACGCTCTTTCCCGGCAGTCGCTTCTCGTTGCACTTGTATCGCTGCACGTCCGGTTTGAAGGCCGTGTGCCCCTCTCCATCTTCGACTTCAATTTTCCCTTTCTTGGCCGGCTTTGTTATCCGAACCACTGTCTCGCCCATCGGTGAGCAATCAGGATTGATGTTTGTTGACCAATACACTTGAGTGCGCTTGTCCTTCAAAACGGTAGCGGGGCGATCAAGCGGCGGCAACTCCATCGCGTTACTGTACGTTGAAAACGACACGACAAAGATTACGGCAATTGCAACTAACGGCTTCTGCATTTTCGCTCTCTAGTCTCAACTTATCGAACGCTAATCCTAAAGCGATACTTTCGCGCGACACCACGCTCCCAGAAAGCCTGTATTTCGACCTCATCTGAACCCTTGAACCCAGTCTTCGAGCTGTATTCGAGCCAAGTTCCGGGGACCGGGCTCACGTTGCACCTGTATCGCTGATTGTCCTTGGCAAACGCAGTGTATCCCATTCGATCAATCAACTCCAGCGAACCGTTTTTGGGTTGCTTGATGACCTTGATGTTGACATCGCCGAGCGTTACGCAGTCCGCACCAACAAGGGGGTGCAAAAACAAAATCGCAGTTGGCGTTTCCGAGAGAACAACAGGATTGAGATTTGCAGGCGGCCATTCGCTTGCATCCGAAGCGGTTGCCGAGAGTAGAAGCATCAGCATTGCAATCGAAGCGCGCACTCAAGTGTCCCCGAACATTCCACAGACGGTATTGGCCTGCCCCAAGAAAATCAAGGCAGGCCGCCCCTGCACCTTTCCCGCGGCGAGATGCTCAACATGTTCCCAGCCATGGCGCAGTTCGAGCGAGAAATGATTTCTGAAGTGGCAGCGCGAAGGCATTGCCAAAGCCAAGGCGCAAGGCAAGCACGAGGACCGGAAGCCAACAGCGCGCGCCAAGGCCGATGACGCAGTCAGTCCATTCCAAGAGGGTAAGCGAGTGGCTCACATCGCATCCGAACTTGCCATCGGAAGGACCCGCGTCTATCGCGCGCTTGGAGGCTGCGGGAATTATCGTCGTTTCGCAACAGCCGTGAACATTCATCTGTCGTTTTGTATCTCAATACGGCACCTGAGCGGTCAAGGCTGCGGCTTGCAACGACCGCCATAGATGATCGCGACGGTTTTTTCGTCGATTACGCGTTTGCTTGTCGTGAGAATTTCGTAGCCGCTGCGACAGATCGGCTGGTCAAGAAGCCAACTGTCAAGAACTGCCATGTGCAGGCGGAACGTGTCAGATTTATCGGCGGCCAACTGGTTTTCCCTGACGGTATACTTGAAACCATTTCTCTCAGGCTTGAACGATGTGAGAACATCTCGATTGCGGATGAACCACGCTTCTGCGCTATCGTGAACATAGCATCCGATCAACACGAAGCTCGCAAGCACCGCGGCGGCTGAAATCTGAGCCGATCGTCGCAAACCTGATTGGAACCGCTGCATGGGCCCTCGTGTCGCCGCATTACGCCAAGGCACTCAACGATAGCTGAGAAAGCTTGACTGTCGGGTCACCCAACTGAAATCTTACCGTGAGATCGCATTTGATCTTGGCGGGCTACGTTCCCACACCACCGTGCGCAACTGGATGAAGAACGACTTCCCGAGAGTCTTCAAGAAGATTGGCGGAGGTGAATACAGCGATGCTCTTGCGACGAAGCTCGCTGCGCAGATCGGCCGGCACGCGACCGCGATAGCGGAGCATCCCGGTTTTGGGATGTCGCCTGTGGTAGCCATCAGGATGATCATGTGTACCTCTCGTGTGCACCGCCGACGAGAGGCAGAAACCGTTGTTGTTACTCATCTTGTTTATCGCATTGACGATCTTCGCCAGGGTTTTCGTCTTTTGTGGACTTACTGAATTAGCCACTCCGCAAGACCAAAGGTCCTTGACAAAAAGACTGACAATTCACCCGCATTGATACCCCTCTGCTCGCCCAGATGCTGTTCTGCCTTCTTCATGCGGAGCGTTTAGCGATTGCATCGGCTGCTGGATGTCCGAGCAAGTTTGCTCTGACTCCTTATTAACAAGTTGCAGGACGGCGTTCCAATTCATCGGCACGCGTCCGTGAAAATTCGCTAACTTGTCGGCGGTTTCGGCGCCCGCCGTCTCATTGGTGCCCGCGGCGTTGGGGGTGGGGCGATTGGTTGGAGTGTCACGATCACTGGGTTTGGCTTGTGATCGTAAGCAGCGCCGCTTACCCCATCAACCGCCATGCCGACCAAACCGCCCAACAGAATGTTACCCGCAAACCCGGCAGCACCCGTCCCTGCAATCTCTTTCGACAGCGGGACAATTTGCGGCTCAAACCCGTCTTTCTTGACCGTGACGATTATGTCCTCATAGCGCTTAACCTGCACCACACATGGCGTCGTGCAGACGGCCCCGGTCTCGTTGCCCTTCACTTCGGCCTCAGCGCCGGGAGGTGTGGAGGTTATCGTGATCTGTTCGGACCAACCGCGTGTCGCGGAAGCGCATCCTGCGCAACTCAGCCCAAGGAGCAAAACTGCAATTACTCGGTACATTATTGGGCGCCCCCAGCGCGATTTTATCCGCGCGCATACCTTCACACAACCTTGAGAAGCAGGCAACCGACGTCGCAAGGAACTGTGGAAGCTAATCTTCGGCGATTTGTCGCTGTGAGGGAGCGATCCCCGTCGTTGCACCGTCCGACGGTGCAATGTCGTGCAATTCTGTCCACCCCTCTTTTCCGATTCGACCTGATCGCAGTCGCTGACGGGCCGCGTTCAAAATCAACAAGATTTTGCCGATACTTCGTCCGGAGGAAACGGGCTTCTAGACCCGGCTATTCCGCCTTCATCATGCCTGACGTTTTTGCAATAGCGTCGTGTGGCACGCCGTTTCAGCTCCGAGTTGCCGAACGAGGAATCCACCGGTGCGGCGGTGACAACGATAGCGGCGTACAGCTTCGCCCGCTCACAGGCGCCGGGGCGCCGGTTTTAAGAGGCGCTGGTAGGACTTTCTGAAGGCTGCGCGTTGCGTGGCCGCCGCAATTGCTCGCAATTGCCTTTCTTGCGGCGTCGACCTCTTTCCTGCAGCCCCCACTGCAACAGAGCCTAGCGCAGCCTCCAGTTTTCTGACGCGCCGGAAGGTACCGTCGCATCCGGGTCTGGCGCACCGGGAACAGGTTGGGCCGCGCTCACCCGCTCTTGCCGTCCGCGCCAATGCCGATGGCCGGATGCCAACGCGCCGACGTCATCCTAAGGCAACCCTTCGGAACACCGGCGCTGCCTCGTTCCGAAGGCCCGACCTCAGCCACAGCCTGATCCTCGGAGCTTGAGATAGACACACTTCCGCTTCCGTTACCCTCCCTCCCGGTTTAGGAGCGAACACGGTCTGGGGTGAGTGTTTCTCGGTCCGTATAGCGTGGCTGCCTGCGATATCGCTCGAGGCCAGGGCGCTCCCGCCTGATACGGCTCAGGCCGCCAATACGAGGGGTTTGGTCGCCACGTTTTCCCTCAGCCCACACTCAGGCAGTCGGGGAGTCGGAACCCGCACTAGCGCGCGGTAAGTGCCTCCGGACCAATCTCGGCCGACGCGCATCACTGCGGACCGGTTAGGCTTTCCGAGCGTAGCCGTTTGCGTTCATCAGCCCGTTGCAGGTGCGGTAGGGGCAACGCAGATCAAGACCACCGCATGGCGCGGCAGTCGGCGTTTGCATTTCGCGAGTGTGTTGAACCTTTGAGAACACGGCCCGCGCGCTGCAGGCCGACCGACGCGGTTTTTCGTCGTCAGTCGGTCGACCGAATGAGATCCTTCCTGAGGTAGAGTTCGCTAAGTAGCCGCAGCACGCGAGCCGCGCATACGGGAGTAAGCGCCACGAAGCGACCAATATCCGTCGGATGGTCGGTTGCCGGGCGCTGACGGATAATGAAGCCGTTTTCGCGCCGGTAGACCTCAATCAGTTCGGGCTTGGTGAGGACGACGCAGTCATCAGACATCTTTACCGGCGATTCTCGCCTCCGTGCCCTCGCCAGCTCGTCTTCAGCACCAGCCGTATGCTCAATTTCAAGCGGCCGTGGTAAGGCGCCCTTGAAAAAGGGCCAACGGGGTAGATGCTGTGGTTCAGCAAACGCCTGCCCCGCGCTATTGCTCGCAATTGCCTTCCGCTCGGCGTCGGCGGCCCGTCGGCATTCAGTGCTGCAGTAAAGCCGGGCACGACCGCCCCGCTTCAACCGTGGCAGGAAGGCTCCAGCGCAGCCGGCTCTGGCGCACCTTACCTGCCGGGGTTGAAGAGGATTGGGCTTGTTGGTATCTGGGGTCAGCTCAGACCGAGCGACTTGCATTTTGCGATTGGCCCCGTCGTCACCAGCGGCGGGGCTTCGCCTTTGTAGGGGTTCCTCAAGCGTTCCGACTTCCCCCGCCAAAGGAACCGTTTCCGGCTCCCTTAAAGTTGGAGCGTCATTTGACATCCATAATAATTCTGAGGGCCTGTCACGCCGGAGGTCGCGGGTTCGAGCCCCGTCGCTCCCGCCACGTATGTGGCTCAGTTCCTTAACTTTTCTGATTTTCGGACCTGGCCCTTTTTCAGGCCCGGTCCGGTTTGCCGGGGTATCCGACGCCTCGATCCCCGCCGCGCGGGGCGAATCCAAAAAGCCGGTTCCAATCCCCGAAGCGTTCCACGCCGCGACGATGTTCGGCAACTCGCCGCAACGCCCGCCCGGGATCTGTTCGACCGGCTGGACGGGCGCTCGCGACGTTACCGGATCGCCGCAGCCTCAACGGCGGGTGATGACGACTTCGAGATATTCACTCGGGACCACCATGGTGCCGTCGCCGGACGTGTTCATGCGCCCGATGAGGTCGACGATGTCCTGCGCAAGCGCCGAGCGCCCCACATCATCGATCGCCTCGAACGCCTTGAGCATCGGCCCGTAATAGTCGCGGAAGATCTCGACGAAATGCTCCGGCGAGCGATACCGAAAATTGAAGTTGCGCGTCTCGATGACGATCGAGCGCGCATTCTTGCCGAACATTTCTTCAAGCCGCTCCGGTGTGCCCCACAGCGCCGCCGACTTGACGCCGGCCGGCGGCGGCAAATGCTTGCCGATGACCTTGAACATCTGTCCGACGAATCCGGTCGGAGTCCAATTGGCGAGACCGATCTTTCCGCCCGGTCTGCACACACGCAGCAATTCGGCAGCAGCGCGATCCTGGTCCGCCGTGAACATCACGCCGAAGGTTGAGACGACCGCGTCGAATTCTCCATCGGGAAACGGCAAGGACTCGGCATCCGCCTGTCTGAACCTGACCGAAAGCCTCTCGGCCTTTGCCCGCTCGCGACCGCGATCCAGCAGCGCATCGACATAATCGGTCGACGTCACGTCACACCAGCGACGCGCGGCGGCCAGAGTGACATTGCCGTTGCCGGCAGCAACGTCCAGCACCGTCTGGCCGGATCGCAAGTCCATCGCCTCGGCCAATTGCTCGCCGACGATCTGCAGCGTGGTCCCCACGACCGCATAGTCGCCGGAGGACCAGGCCGTCTGCTGCTTCTTCTTGACGGCACCGAGGTCTGGGCCGGGCCTGGTGACGCCCGTAGGCGGACATTCGATGATGGTGGTCATGGTCGGTTTCCTCAGAATTTGTTACAATTGCTTGTCCCGCGATAACGACAGTCGCTGATCGCTTCGCTTATGCGGGAGACAAATAGATCGCTGCCGGCGCGGACCGAATGATCGCGCTGCCACGCTTGTTGATCGATCGTCCAGACTTGCTATCGCTCGAGGAAGACACAGGTACGTCTTCCCTCCTCACCCGGCACGAGCCGTTGCGCGAACGAGGATGTCATGGGTACGGACGTATTGTCGGATGTGCTCTCGGCGGTGCGCCTGACCGGTTCGGTCTTCTTCGATGTCAGCGCCAGACCGCCCTGGGTTGCCGAAGCACCGCCGGCTGCAACGATCGCCAATGAGGTGATGCCCGGCGCGCAACACGCCATCGAGTATCACGTGGTCACGCGCGGCTCCTGCTGGATATCCCTTGTCGACGGCGGCTCGTTCGAACCGGTGCAATTGCAGGAAGGCGACATCGCGGTGATGCCGCATGGCGACCCGCACGCTTTGTCGAGCGCTGCCGGAATGCGCGCTCGGCCAACGATGGATATCTATCGTCGCCCCGATGACAGCTCCGCATTGCCGTTCATGTTGCGAACCGGGAGCGAAGGCGACGTCGATACACATCTGATCTGCGGTTTCTTCAGCTGCGATATTCGTCCGTTCAACCCGCTTATCAATGCGCTGCCGCGTTTCATGCGGCTGACGCGCGCGATGTCTTCGGACAGCGGCGGTCTTCTCGACCAGTTCATCCGCTATGCCACTCTCGAGAGCGACAACCGGCGCCCCGGCAGCCAGAGCGTGCTGAACAAACTTTCCGAGCTGATGTTCGTCGAAGTCATTCGCATGCACATGGATCAACTGGCGAATGACAATGCCGGCTGGCTGGCGGGTTTGCGCGATCCGCTCGTCGGCCGCACATTGGCCTTGCTGCATGCGCGGCCGGCCCATGGATGGACTCTTGACGAACTGGCGAGCGAAGCCGGCGCGTCACGCTCCGCACTGTCGGAGCGGTTCTCCCACCTCATCGGCTGTCCACCGATTCAGTATCTGACCCGATGGCGGATGCAGATCGCGGCCCGGCGGCTGGCGGATCGCAATGCCAAGATCGCCGCCATCGCCCAGGACGTCGGCTACGAATCCGAAGCCGCCTTCAGCCGGGCGTTCAAGAAAACCGTGGGCCAGTCGCCCAGCGACTGGCGCAACACAGCGTTGTGATGCCACGGCGCGTCCGGCCTCATGCGAGGAGCGGGACGTCCCTGACGTGTCCGCGTCTTGTCGGTTTATCCAGATATATCAGATAGTTAGGATTGGCACCGTGGGGCCGCAGCCCTTTCGGAAGCCCCGCGCCGGTTCCAAAATGCAGGAAACCCTTGCGGGACGGGCTTTTCTCGTTGCATCGCCCGCCTAAAAATGCTCTGGAGCCTTATAAACAAGGCGTTTCCGGTGAGTCCCGAATCGTCTAAACGCCACAATCAGCAGTTTTTCGTTTCCGCGCCCGATCAAGAGGAGGCCACCCATGGCTGACAAGAAGCCGGCGACCGCTCCGACCGTTACCCTGAAGCACCTCGCGGCTCAGTTGGCCGAGGATCATCAGTTGTCCAAGAAGCAGAGCGAGGCGATGCTGGGCGACCTGGTTACCGCCATCACCAAGCACCTGAAGAAGGGTGATCGCATCCGCATCGGCGGCCTCGGCATCCTGCAGGTTCGCAAGCGCGCCGCGCGCATGGGCCGCAATCCGGCGACCGGCGAGGCGATCCAGATCAAGGCGTCGAAGAAGGTCGCGTTCCGCGCCGCCAAGGAGCTCAAGGAAGCCGTCTGAGGTCATTCCCCGTCCACGGACGGGCTGCTCTTTCGAAATGCGCATTGGCCTTCGCCAATGCGCATTTTTTTTCGTGAGCGCTGCCGAACCGAAACGGGATTGTGGCGCCCGGTTAGAACAAGTCAAAGCTTTGAGCCGCTTCCCGTATGACCGGCGGACGTGACGGCGCACCACCATTGTCATCGGGCCTGATTGCCGATTTTTTTCCGGCACGACGTTCAGGCTGCTCGGGTTACACCACCTCGAATGACAGTGCTTTCGCGGCGTCTGCGCGCCATCCGGAACCATGGTTGGAACGGATAAAAACTATCGTTGTTGATTTCTGTTTCTGATTTGCGATTGAACACATGATCGCTTGCGGCGATGCGACCTGCGCCGCTCCACCATCAGCGTCCGGCAATGCCGCGCGAAGGATACGATATGAATTTGCATTTCCGATCGCTGGCGGCGGCGGCGCTGTCGTTGGTCCTGTCTGCTCCGCAGGGTGTGGCGCTGGCGCAACCCGCGCCGCAACCGAAATTGCCTGCAACGACAACCGCGCCGGCCTCCCCATCCGCTCCGCTGACCACGCCTGCGGCG
This sequence comes from uncultured Hyphomicrobiales bacterium, assembly GCA_964641065.1. Lineage (GTDB taxonomy): Bacteria > Pseudomonadota > Alphaproteobacteria > Rhizobiales > Xanthobacteraceae > Pseudorhodoplanes. The sequence continues at coordinate 25,149 of CAZXJZ010000049.1, forward strand.
CCCGCGCGGGTCACGGTCAGCTGCGCCTCCC
>CAZXJZ010000050.1:0-25138 GCA_964641065.1 uncultured Hyphomicrobiales bacterium
CGCTTCTTCTCGCACCAACCGGACCTCAACTTCGACAATCCACGCGTCGTGAGCGCCATCGTGCAGGTGATGAAGCGCTGGCTGGACGCTGGCGTTGACGGCTTCCGGCTTGACGCTGTGCCGTATTTGATCGAGCGGGACGGCACCAGCAACGAAAATCTGCCGGAGACTCACGCCATTATTCGCCGGCTGCGCGCCGAACTTGACGCCTATGCGCCCGGAAAGGTCCTGATCGCCGAAGCCAATATGTGGCCCGAGGACGTGCAGCAATATTTCGGCGAAGGTGACGAGTGCCACATGGCCTACCACTTCCCGCTGATGCCAAGAATCTACATGGCGATCGCGCAGGAAGACCGCTTCCCGATCACCGACATCATGCGCCAGACCCCGGACATACCGGAGAATTGTCAGTGGGCGATGTTCCTGCGCAATCACGACGAACTGACGCTCGAAATGGTCACGGATGCGGAGCGCGACTATCTTTGGGCGACCTATGCTTCGGACCCCAGAGCACGGATCAATCTCGGTATTCGAAGGCGCCTCGCGCCGCTGATGGATAACGATCGTCGCAAAATCGAATTGATGAATTCGATCCTGATGTCGATGCCCGGCACGCCAATTATCTATTACGGCGACGAAATCGGGATGGGCGACAATATCTATCTCGGTGACCGCAACGGGGTCCGCACCCCGATGCAATGGACGCCCGATCGTAATGGGGGCTTTTCGCGCGCCGACCCGGCCCGCCTCTTTCTCCCCTGCATCATGGACCCGGTCTATGGCTATGCCTCGGTCAATGTGGAAGCACAGACGCGCTCGCTGTCATCGCTTCTCAGCTGGACCAAGCGCCTGATAAGCGTACGAAAATCGTCTCGCGTGTTCGGACGCGGCGATCTGTCCATCATTCGGCCCGCGAACCGGTCGGTGCTGTCGTATGTGCGCCAGCTCGACGACGAGGCAATCCTTTGCGTTGCCAATCTGTCGCGTTCGGCGCAGGCGGTCGAACTCGATCTGACCGCGTGGAAGGGGCGCATCCCACTGGAGATGCTGGGGAGGACTCGCTTCCCGCGCGTCGGCGACCTGCCTTATCTTGTGACGCTCCCACCCTATGGCTTCTTCTGGTTCCAGCTTCTCAGCGAATCACCCGACTTCACCGAAGTGCTGCGTCCGCGTGAGGTGACCACGCTCGTCGTCGGCAATGACGTCGAATCGGTCTTGTCTGGTCGCAACCGCCACGCGCTCGAAACCGACGTACTCCCCTCGTTCCTCATGGAGCGACGATGGTTCGGGGAGAAGGCGGCGCGGCGGCTGTCTTACTCGCTGCCGGTCGCATTTCCGCTCGAGCATGGCGGCGAGAAGTTCATGCTCGCCGTTACGGATGTCACCCAGGAAGACGGCAGCAGCCGCTATCAGCTGCCGGTAACCATCCGCTGGTCGCGCTATACCGAGCTCGACGATGCCGGCCCCGGCAAGGTCCTCGCCGCCGTGCGCCGCCATGCGCGCGAGGGTGCATTGCTCGATGCCGCGCTGGAGCCGCGCTTCATTGCGGCGCTGGTCAACAAGATTTTCGAGGGCACGACCGAAACTGCCGGCACCCGCACGCTAGAATTCCGCCGCACCTCTGCCTTCAAGGAGCTTACGCCTTTTTCTGCGGTAAGCCCCGTTGGCGTGGAGCAGTCCAACACCAGCATGGTGGTCGAGAGCAAATACGTGGTGAAGATCCTGCGCAAGATCACGCCCGGGATCCATCCGGAGATCGAGATCGGGCGGTTCTTCGTCGAGGACGCGCCGTTCTCTCATACGCCGGCCTTGCTCGGCTCTCTCGAGCTGGTCGACGGCGATGATGCCAGTGCGCTGGCCGTGGTGCACGAGTTTGCCGAAAATCAGGGCGATGCCTGGACCGTTATCGGACAGTCTCTCGACCGGCTTCTCGATGAACAGCGTATCCTGCCGGACGATGCTGCCAACGAGACGCCCGAATACGCAACGATGATCCATCGGATCGGCCAGATCGGCCTGCGGACGGGCGAATGCCATCTCAAACTAGCAAGCCGACCGGATATTCCGGCGTTCGCGCCGGAGGCTGTCGAGGCGGCCGATATCGATCGCTGGACCAAAGGGATGCTGGAGCGCGCCGATCGCGTGTTTAAGCTCCTGGAGTCCAATCGCGACGACAAATCGGACCCGCTCATCGGCACGCTGCTCCAGAACCAGGCCGCCATTCGATCGCATATCGAACAGAGTCGCGTCGCGACGCCGGTGGCACTGAAGATCCGCCATCACGGCGACTTCCATCTTGGCCAGGTGCTGATGGTGAAGGACGATGCCTTCCTCATCGACTTCGAAGGAGAACCCCGCCGCAGCCTCGAGGAACGCCGCGCCAAGGCGCCGGCCGCGCGGGACGTTGCAGGATGCTGTCGCTCGATCGACTATGCCGCAAGTGCGGCGCTGCGACGGATGACCGACATCACCGCGGAGGAGCATGCCCGGTTGATCCAGAGCGTGCGACGCTGGTCGGGCATTCTCACCGAGACCTATCTCGACGCCTATCGTTCGGCGGTGAAAGACAGCGCGCTGTGGCCGCAAGACCCTAAGGCGGCCGACGACCTGCTGGCATTTTTCCTGCTGGAGAAAGCTTTCTACGAAATCGAATACGAAATCTCGAACCGGCCCACCTGGATGGCCATTCCGGTTGAGGCGACCGTCCGGATTCTCGAACGGCGGGGGGCCATCGTCACGTGAGACTGTCCGACGAGGCCAAAGCCGTCGTGACCGGGCGGCATTCCGATCCGTTCAGTTTCCTCGGCCCGCATAAGGAAAACGACCGGACCATCCTCCGCGTGCTGATGCCGGATGCGAGCCGTGTGGTCGCGATCGAGGAAGGCGGGCAGGAGCAGGAACTGACGCAGGTCGACCAGACCGGCTTGTTCAGCGGGCCGATCAGCAACGACCGTTACCACCTGCGAGCCCGCTTCGGCGACCGAGAAGTGGAGCTGGAGGATCCCTATCGGTTTCCGCCGCTGCTGTCCGATTTCGATCTCCACCTGCTTGGAGAAGGCAATCACCTTCACATCTATGACAAGCTCGGAGCGCATCCGCAGCAGCTCGACGGTGTCCAGGGCGTTGGCTTTGTGGTGTTCGCTCCGAACGCCCAGCGGGTCAGCGTCGTCGGCGACTTCAACAATTGGGACGGGCGCCGGCACGCCATGCGGGTGCGTGGCAACGGCTATTGGGAGATCTTCGTCCCGGCGGCGGTGGCAGGGAATAAATACAAATACGAGATTATCAATCGAAACGGCGACCTCCTGCCGCTGAAGTCGGATCCGTTTGCATTTGCCGCCGAGGTTCGGCCCTCGACGGCCTCCATCGTCCTGGACCTGAACAGGCTGCCGAGGCCGCGCCGGGCTCGCGACGGGCTGAATTCGGTCAAAGCGCCCATATCGATCTACGAAGTGCATCTCGGCTCCTGGCGTCGCAATCCTGGCCGGGACAACAGCTGGCTGACCTACCGCGAGCTTGCCGAAACGCTACCGGATTACGTCCACAATATAGGTTACACGCATGTCGAGTTGCTGCCGATTTCGGAGCATCCGTTCGACGGCTCGTGGGGCTATCAGCCCACCGGAATGTACGCGCCGACCAGCCGCTTTGGATCGCCGGAGGACTTCGCCGCGCTGGTCGACGCCTTTCATAAGCGCGGGATCGGCGTCCTTCTGGATTGGGTGCCGGGACATTTTCCCGACGACCCCCATGGTCTCGGCCAATTCGATGGCACCGCGCTCTATGAGCACGCCAATCCCATGCAGGGCCGGCATCTCGACTGGGGTACGCTGATCTACAATTTCGGCCGCACGGAAGTTTCCAATTTCTTGCTGGCGAATGCGTTGTTCTGGCTCGACCGTTACGCAGTCGACGGCCTGCGCGTCGATGCCGTCGCGTCCATGCTCTATCTCGACTACAGCCGGCCACAGGATGCCTGGGTCCCGAACAAGCATGGCGGACGCGAGAATCTGGACGCGATCGACTTCCTGCGCCGCGTGAACACCGAGGTGTTCGGCCGCTATCCGAATGCCACGACGGCCGCCGAGGAATCCACAGCCTGGCCGCAGGTGTCCCGGCCGGTCGAATGGGGCGGACTGGGCTTCGGCTACAAGTGGAATATGGGCTGGATGCACGACACCCTCGATTACATCTCGAAGGATCCGATCCACCGTCGCCACCATCATGGGCAAATCCTGTTCGGTCTGCATTACGCGTTCTCCGAGAACTTCATCCTGCCGCTGTCGCACGATGAAGTCGTGCACGGCAAACGCTCCATTCTTGGCCGGATGCCCGGTGACGAATGGCAGCGCTTCGCCAATATGCGCGCCTACTTCGCCTTTATGTTCGCGCACCCGGGCAAGAAGCTCATGTTCATGGGCAGCGAATTCGCGCAGGACACCGAGTGGAACCACGACGTCAGTCTGCCATGGCACCTGCTCGAACGGCCGCTCAACAACGGCGTTCAGCAGTTGGTCCGCGATCTGAACCGGCTGTATCGCACGCTGCCCGCGCTACATCAGCGTGATTGCGAGCCGGACGGCTTCGAGTGGCTGGTGATGAATGACGCCGACAACAGCGTGTTCGCCTGGCAGCGCAAAGGCGCGGCGGAAGGTGACCGGTGCGTGGTGGTGGTGAACTTCACCCCGCAGGTCCTGAATGATTATCGCGTCCCGGTCCCGTTCAGCGGGCAATGGCGGGAAGTGCTGAATTCCGACTCCGCCATATATGGAGGCAGCAACGTTGGGAACAACGGCACTGTGACGGCGGTTATGACGCGTGACATCCCGGAGCTCCACATTGTTGTCCCACCGCTTGCTGCCGTCTATTTCGTTCCTGAGGTCTAAGGCGAAAATCTCAGGCGGAACCCCCTACCCGCTCGGTGCAACCTTTGACGGTCGGGGCACGAACTTCGCCTTGTTTTCGGCGAACGCCATGAGCGTGGAGCTGTGTCTATTCGACAGCTCCGGGAAGCATGAAAGCAGCCGTGTCATCTTGCCGGAACGCACGGATGACGTCTGGCACGGCTATTTCCCCGACGTGGCGCCGGGACAACTTTACGGCTATCGCGTGCATGGGCCCTACGCCCCCGAAGCCGGACACAGATTCAATCCCAACAAGCTGCTGATCGATCCATACGGGAAGGACCTCGGAGGGCAATTTATCTGGAGTGATACCCATTTCGGTTATCGCACCGGCAGCAAGCAACAGGACCTCTCTTACGACAAGCGCGATAACGCGCGCTATATGTACAAGTCGGTGGTCCTGGACGACGCCCATAGCTGGGGAAACGGGTCGCGGCCGCAGATCCCGTGGGAGCAAACACTCATCTATGAGGCTCACGTCAAGGGACTGACCGAGACATTTCCCGACATGCCGGAGGGGCTTCGCGGCAGCTATGGCGCGTTGTCGTCGCCAGCACTGATCGCACATCTCCGGCGGCTTGGGGTCACCGCAATCGAGCTGTTGCCGGTGCATGCCTTTCCCGACGACCGGCATCTGATCGATCGCGGCCTGCGCAATTACTGGGGCTACAACACGCTCAGCTTCTTCACGCCGGAAAAGCGATACGCGAACGGTAACACCGTCAACGCGTTCCGAAGCACGGTCGCGGCGCTGCACGATGCCGGCATCGAGGTGATCCTCGACGTTGTCTATAACCATACCTGCGAAGGCAACCAGCTCGGTCCGACGCTGTGCTATCGCGGTATCGACAACGCATCGTATTACTGGCTGATGCCGGATGAACCGCGCTATTACGACGATTTCACAGGGACCGGGAATTCGCTCAAGCTCGCCACGCCGCGCGTCTTGCAGATGGTCATGGATTCGCTGCGGCGCTGGGTCGAGGTCTATCACGTCGATGGATTCCGCTTCGATCTGGCAAGCACTCTTGGTCGCGGTCCTGGCTTCGACGCCAACGCCCCGTTCTTCGCCGCTGTGCGGCAGGATCCGGTCCTGGCCAGCGTGAAGATGATTGCCGAGCCGTGGGACATCGGCCTCGGCGGCTATCAGGTCGGCGGATTTCCAACCGGCTGGTCGGAATGGAACGACGTCTACCGAAATACCATGCGCCGATATTGGCGCGGCGATGGCGGGCTGCTCGGCGATGTTGCGCGCTGCATGACCGGCTCGGCGCCGCAATATCAGCATAACGGCCGCGGACCCCGGAGCAGCATCAACCACGTGACCGTGCATGATGGATTCACGCTCAACGATCTGGTGAGCTACCAGGACAAGCACAACGACGCCAATGGCGAGGACAACCGGGACGGTTCGGACGACAACATCAGCGTCAATTTTGGTGTCGAGGGTCCTACCGACGACGAGGGCATCAATGCCATTCGCCGCCAGCTCCGGCGCAACCAGATTGCTTGCCTGATGCTGGCCCAGGGGGTCCCATTGATCCTGGCCGGCGACGAGGCAGCCAATACGCAGAACGGCAACAACAATACCTATTGTCAGGATAACGAAATCGGCTGGGTCGACTGGTCGAAACTCGGAACCGAAGACGATCTCACCGACCTGATCGGCACCCTGAAGCGGATGCGCGATACTTATCCGCAACTGCAGCCTCGTCAGTGGCTGATCGGCAAACGCGACGACGACACCTACGACGTCAAATGGCTGACACCCTCCGCGTCGGAGATGTCGGAAACCGATTGGAATTTTCCGGCTGGCCGGTTTCTTTCTTATGTGTTGGCCGCATCCGAGGAGACAAGCAGCCCTTTATTCATCGTCTTGAACGCCGCGCATGAGGAGATCGAATTCACTTTCCCGGAATGGCCGAACGTCCAGTCATGGGCGCTGGCGCTCGAAACGACCGAACAAATGTCGGAGACGGGCGGCGGACCGGGGCACAACGCAAAGTCCCCGGGGCTGAGCGTAACGGTTTACGAGGGCCGGGCATGAGCGGGGAGCTTTTCGGCCCGCAACTACACGATGATGGCGTGACGTTCAGACTCTGGGCCCCGGCCGCGAAACGCGTCGACTTGTTGCTGGACAGCCAGATCCCGATGGCGGCGCAGGATGGCTGGTACCGGCTGGAGGTGCCCGGTGCAAAGGCCCGCACGCGCTATCAATTCCTGATCGACGGCGAGCTCGCGATTCCCGACCCGGGTTCCAGGTTTCAGCCGGACGATGTCCATGGTCCGAGCGAAGTGGTCGACCAGCGTTTTGCCTGGGAGGCCACCGACTGGAAAGGAAGGCCTTGGCAGGACACGGTGCTCTATGAACTTCATGTCGGGACATTCACGCCTGAGGGGACCTACCGCGCCGCGATCGGCAAACTCGATCATCTGGCAGAGACTGGTATAACGGCGATCGAGTTGATGCCGCTATCCGACTTTCCGGGGCGTTGGAATTGGGGCTACGACGGCGTTCTGCCTTTTGCGCCTGACAGCGTCTACGGAGGGCCGGAAGACCTCAAGGCGTTGATCGATGCGGCGCACCAGCGCAAGCTGATGGTGTTCCTGGACGTGGTCTATAACCACTTCGGACCGGAGGGAAACTACCTCCACCGCATCGCACCTCAGTTCTTCTCCGAAGAGCAGACGCCCTGGGGCGGCGCGATCGACTACACCCAGCCTTGCGTGCGTACCTTTGCGATCGAGAATGCGGTGTACTGGTTGCGCGACTATCGCTTCGACGGCCTGCGCCTCGACGCCGTGCACGCCATCGCGACCCCGGGCAGCCCGCATATGCTGCACGACCTGAGTGCGGCGGTCGGAACACTCGCGACCCAAACCGGACGGCACATCCATCTGGTACTCGAGAATGACGATAACCAGGCCGCCTTGCTCGAGCCTCTGGAGGTCGTGCCGCGCGGCGGCTATCGCGCGCAATGGAATGATGACTATCACCATGCTTGGCACACGCTGCTGACCGGAGAACTTCAGGGCTATTACAAGGACTACGACAGTCCCGGCGCTCGGGTCGCGCGCAGCCTCGCGGAGGGTTTTATCTACCAGGGCGAACCCTCGCCCCACCGCGGCGGCCGGCCGCGCGGCGAGCAAAGCAGACATCTGCCGCCCGCCGCTTTCGTGAACTTCCTTCAGAACCACGACCAGATTGGCAATCGGGCAAAGGGCGAGCGCCTGTCGGCGCTGGCAACGCGCGCAGCGCTTGAGGCCGCATTCACGATCCTCCTGCTATCGCCCTCACCGCCCCTCATCTACATGGGCGACGAATGGGGCGCGACCGAACCATTTCCGTTCTTCTGCGATTTCGAGGGCGACCTGGCGGACGCAGTGCGCAACGGACGGAAGCGCGAGTTTGCCGAAGCCTATGCCGAGTCGGGCGATGACATTCCCGACCCGCTCGCCGAATCAACCCGCAATATCGCGACGCTGGACTGGTCCGCCCTATCGCGGCGCGACGGCGCAGATCGGTTGGCGCTGACGCGCAAATTACTGCAGGTCCGCAAGGCACACATTGTCCCCCTGCTTCCGCAGATCCCGCAAGGCGGTGACGCGCACTTCAACGACGGTGTCCTGTTCGCGTCATGGGACGTAGGCGAGAAGCGCCTTTGTTTGCTCGCGAATATCTCGGATAACGAGCGTTCGCTCCCGTCCGACCTGCCCGCTTGGGACGAAACGATCTGGGGAGACGCGCCTGATTCGACGCTCGTGCCGTGGTCGGTATTCGTGGCGCTTGGAGCGCGCTGATGCCACCCGCCATACCGGTTGCAGCCTATCGTCTTCAACTCACCAAGGATTTTGATTTCGACGCGGCCGCGGCGCTGGTTCCTTATCTGAAGCAACTCGGCATCTCGCACCTGTATGCCTCGCCGTTTCTCGCAGCGCGGCCGGGCAGCACACACGGCTACGACATCGTCGACCATAACCGCCTCAATCCCGAACTCGGCGGCGACGAAGCTTTCGAGAGGCTATCCACGGCGCTTGCTAGCGCAAATATGGGGCTGATACTCGACTTCGTCCCCAATCACATGGGTGTTGGCTTCTCCGACAATCTCTGGTGGCTCGACGTCCTTGAATGGGGACAGAAGTCGCCGCACGCGGCGTCATTCGACATTGACTGGAACGGCCTGCCGCATCGGCAGCAGCCGGGCGTGCTCCTGCCCATCCTCGGCAGATCCTATGCCGATGCGTTGTCGCAGGCCGAAATCGAACTGAAATACGACGCCGCCAGCGGCACCTTCGCTGCCTGGTATTTCGAACACAAGCTTCCGATCAATCCGCAGCGTTATGGCGAAATCCTCCGCAATCTTGTGAGCGCCGCGAACGCGCACGACACGGCGGCGGGTCAGGCGATCATCGGGCTGGTTCAGCCGCATCGCAGCCCGAATGCTCCGTCCTACCGGGATGCGCCGGGGTTCAAGCAGGAACTGGCGGCCATCGACGGCGCTGCGGAACTGATCGCGCGCGGGCTGCATGTCTATGACGCGAAGACCGAGGCCGGCCAGCTCGCCCTGCATCGTTTGCTGGAGCGGCAACACTATCACCTGGCTTACTGGCGTATCGCTTTTTCCTCGATCAACTATCGGCGGTTCTTCGACATCAACGATCTAGCGGGCTTGCGCGCCGAACACCCCGCGACCTTTCGCGCGATGCATGGTCTGGTTGCACGCCTGATCGCGGAGCAGAAGCTGCATGGTCTGCGGCTCGACCATGTCGACGGATTGCGGGATCCCGCTCAATACACCCGCCGCCTGCAGGAGCTGGTCCGGCGCATCCGGCCCTCGCCTGGAAAGCAGCGCTTCTACCTGCTGATCGAGAAAATTCTTGGCGACGGAGAGCCGCTGCCGAGCCTGACCGGCGTTGCGGGCACAACCGGTTACGAGCGGCTGAATCATATCTCGCATGTCCTGCTCGAGCCCGCCGGGCTGGAGCAGTTGGAGCGGACATGGCGTGACTTCACCGGAGAACGCGGCCGGCTCGACGACATCCTGGCGGATGCCAAACGCACCGTGCTCGAGACGATGCTGGCCAGCGAGTTTTCCGTGCTGACGCGCGCGCTGTCGCGCATCGCTGCCGGGTCATTCGCGACTCGAGACTTTGTCACCGAGCGGCTACGCATGGCGCTTCAGGCTTACGTGCTCGAATTCCCTGTCTATCGGACATACATCGCCATCGATGGGCCGTCCGATCGGGATCGCGCCGTGATCGCGGACGTGATTGCGCGTGCCCGCGCAAAATGGCGCGGTCCTGACCCGGAGATCTTCGATTTCCTTGAGAAGGCGATCAACACAGATCTGGCGGAGTCTCCGTCCTACAGCCGGCCGCGCGTGCGCAACTTCGCGATGAAGCTGCAGCAATTCACCGGTCCGTTGATGGCCAAGTCGCTCGAAGATACCGCGTTCTATCGTTACCATCGTCTGCTGGCTCTGAATGAAGTCGGCGGGGAGCCAGCACACCCGGATGCCTCACTGCAAACCTTTCACCGCCGGCAGACAGAGGCGGCGGAAGTCGCGCCGCATGCCCTCAACGCAACCGCAACCCACGACACCAAGCGGGGCGAGGACGCGCGCATGCGTATCCTCGCACTCGCCGAGCTGGCACCGGAATGGCAAGAAGCCGTCCAGCGCTGGTCGACCATGAACAGACATTTCATTGGTGGCACGGGCGGTAAGGTTCGGCAGCCGTCGTCAGCACACGAGTACATGCTGTATCAGACCCTGATCGGCGCCTGGCCGCTCACCGGCGTCGATGAAAGCTTCGTCGAGCGGATGGAAGCCTATGCCATCAAGGCGGCGCGCGAGGGCAAGCTGGACACTAGTTGGGCCACGCCCAGTGCGGCCTATGAAAACGCCCTGACGGGATTCCTGCGTGACATCCTGTCCGGGGATCGCTCCGCCGCGTTCACGGCCGATTTTTCTCAGTTTGCGCGGCGGACCGCGTTACTTGGAGCCCTGAACAGCCTGTCACAACTCACTCTGAAGACAATGTTGCCCGGCGTGCCCGATTTTTTTCAGGGCGCCGAATTCTATGACTACTCCCTGGTTGATCCGGACAATCGCCGGCCTGTCGATTTTGAGCGCCGGATTGGTGGCTTGGCTGAAGGAGCTGACTGGCCTGACCTATCTGTGCAATGGCCGGACGGCCGCATCAAGTTTGCTTTGACACGGCGCCTGCTCGAGATTCGTAACAACTATGCAAACTTGTTTCGCGACGGACGATACGACCCGGTTCCGGTCGATGGCGAGGATGCAGAACACGTTGTGGCGTTCACGCGCAGCCTCGGCAAGCGGCGGGTTCTGGTCGCGGCTGGCCGCCGGTTCGCGGCGCGGACCGCCGGCGGACACCAATGGCCTGCCGGATGGCGCGGCGCAATCGCCACCCCATTTCCGAGCGCGCGCGACCTGATTGGCGATCGGTCCATTAACAATGGCATGGAGCTTGGCCAGCTCTTCGACGTCCTGCCCGTTGCCGTTGTCGCCACCGAAGAGTGACATACCCGTCGCTCGGTCGGTCAGGACCTTAACGAGGGATTGCACTCAATTGTCCTGCTGTTTTCCAGCAAACGCGTTTCGGATAGGAATCGCGACAAGGGACAACGCCGCAAGGCCGGCCAATGCCGCGATGATGTTTGGTGTCAGCACCGAACTGACCGTGAAGTCCTCACCCGTGTCGAAGATAGTGCCAAGCCCGGCACCGGCGGCACTATAGACGAGAGTTCCTGGTATAATGCCGAACAGGGTCGTCACTGCGAACACCGGCAATGCGACGCCGACAAAGGCTGGCACGATATTGACAAGGAAGAACGGGAATAGCGGAACGAGGCGAAGCGCCAGCAGATAGGACCAGGCGTTTCGACGGATGCCCTCACCCAGCGAAGCCGCCTTCGGGCCGAACGCATCCAGCGTCCGCCCTTTCATCAGGAAGCGTGCGATCAGAAACAATGCGATGGCGCCGATGGTCGCGCCGGCCACCGCGAATGCGGCTCCATACAGCGCACCAAATAGAAAGCCGCCAGCCAGCGTCAGGACGACGGCACCGGGAACGGACAGCGCGGTAGCCAGAATATAAACGGCAAGATAGATGGCCGCCGACGCAATCGGGTGCTGCTCGACCAGACCGGTCAGCGTCTTGCGGTAGGCTCGCAACGTATCGAGCGAGAGAAATTCACCGGCTCCGGAGAGATGGAGACCGGTGATGACCGCGATGATAGCGATGCCGATCCAGATCCGTCGGTCGCGGATGATGGACGTCCAGCCTGGAATGAAGCGTCTCGGTGCCCCGTGCATTTCGCGTCCCGCCTGCTCAGGGCAGCAGCCACTGTATCGCCCTCACAAGGGCCTTCACCCGGTCGCCATACAATGTCTTGGTGTAATACTGGCCGGCCACCTTTTTCGATATCTCCGATAGCGTCGGGTAAGGCGCAATCATCCCGGCCATGGCCGATAGCGTCATGCGCTGACCGATGGCGAGTCCCCATAGCCCTATCAGTTCTCCGGCATGCGGCGCGACGATGGTCGCGCCGAGGATTCGCCCGCGTGAGCCAAGAACGATCTTGGCAAGGCCTTCGGTCGCGCGCTCGGCCTGAGCCCTGTCATTCGTCCGCAACGGCTCCGCCAAGATCGAGACGGAGTGCCCTTCTGCGCGGGCCTGCACTTCGGTCAAACCGACATGGGCCAGTTCTGGGTCGCTGTAAGTGACCCAGGGTAGCGCCCGGTAATCAACCTGTGCAGGTAGCGAGAATAAAGCATTCCGGATCACGATGCCGGCGTGATAGCCCGCAATGTGGGTGAATTGCGGACCGCCGGACACATCGCCGATCGCAAAGATCTTCCGGTTGCTCGTTCGCAGCCGCGCATCAACGGTAATGCCCTTCGGGCCGTGCTCCACTCCCGCTGCGGACAGATCGAGGCTGTCGAGATCGGGCTTGCGCCCCGCCGCAACGAGGATATGCGAGCCGGTCATGTTGCGTGTTTCGCCGCCCTCGGTCCGGACCGACACTTCGACGCCGCCCGACTGCGCGACCGCAACGATCTCTGCATTCTCGAGCAGTTCGACGCCGCCTTGGCGCAGCGCGGCGCGAACGATGGCGACGGCCTCTGGCTCGTCGCGCGGCAGGATGTTCGCGCGCTCGACCAGCGTAACCTGCGAGCCCAGCCGCCGGAATGCCTGACTGAGTTCGACCCCAATCGGGCCGCCGCCCACGACGATCAGGTGGTCCGGCCGTTCCTGCAAATCGAAGATCGTCTCATTGGTGAGGTATTCGCAGTCGGACAGTCCGGCGATCGGCGGGATCATGGGCCGGGACCCGGTTGCAATCACGAACCGGCGGGCACGAATGCGGGCGTCGCCTGCGGCGAGCAGGTCCGGCTTAAGGAAACGCGCCTCGGCCTTGATGACATTGACGCCAAGACCGGAGAAACGCTCGACACTGTCATGCGGCGCGATCGCGGCGATGACGCCGTGAACGTGCCGGTACACGTCCTCGAAGCGCACATCTGGCGTGACACTCGCTATCCCGAATTTTCCGCTATCGCGCATTGCATGAGCGCGATGCGCCGCTGCGATCAGCGCCTTGGAGGGGATGCAGCCGGTGTTGAGACAATCGCCGCCCATTCGGGCGCGCTCGACCAATGCTACTTTGGCGCCCATCTGTGCCGCACCGGCGGCGACAGATAGACCGCCCGATCCGCCGCCAATGACGCAAATATCGAAGCGTTCTTCCCTGCTCATTGCGGCCGCTCGCGGTGCCGCTTAAAAAGGTTCATCGTCATCCTTACCAGATACAGCGCCATGACCGCGGCCTCAAAACCAGAAGGCCAGCCCGGTCATTATCAGCACGCCGGATGAATTGTGCTGGCATTCCACCGACAATTCGCGCCGCTCGCAAGCTATCCGTTTCGGGGGCCGGCTTCCGGTGCCGATCGCATCTTGTAGGACACCGCGCCGTACGTGCAGACGAGGTACGGGACACAATAGGTCAGCAGCACTTTGCCCCAATTCACGGACGAATGTCCCAGTAGCGTGTCCCCCTGGTTGATCAGGTTGAGTATCGTACCCACGATCAAGGCGACGTAGAATGACCGCAGCGGAATCCCGTCCGACACTGCGCATCGCAGGCAGGCCACGACTTTCGAAGATCCGGACTGACCTTCTGACGCCAACAGGTTCATGGCACTCCGATCAGAGCTGGAAGCTCGGCGAGACTCTTGATTTCGTCGTTCGGGCTTCCGGGAAGGCGCTCGCGGCGCTGCCCGTAGCGGTTGCACCAGACCACCTGCATCCCGAATGCCGACGCCGCATATGCGTCCCAGGCATTGGATGACAAAAAGCAAATATTCTCCTTTGGGATGCCGAGCCGGTCGACCGCGAGTTGATACACCTTGCGGTCTGGCTTGTAGATGCCGACCTCCTCAATCGACAGGACCGCGTCGAACAAGCCGTCGAGCGTCGCGTTGCTGACAACCGCATCGAGCATCCGAGGCGTGCCGTTCGACAGAATTGCCAGGCGCAGATCCGCGCCCTTGAGGCGGCGCAACAGGTCCGAAACCTCGGGAAAGGCGTCGAGCGCGAGATACAGCGCCATCAGCCGGTCGCGCAGGTTCGCCCGCTGCAGCCCGAGTGTCTCCATCGCGAAATCGAGTGCATCCCCGGTGACCTGCCAGAAATCCGCGTGCCGATTCTGTACTGCGCGCAGCCACGTATATTGCAACTGCTTGTCGCGCCACAACGCGGTCAGCTTGTCGAAATCATCGCCGATCTCGTCCCGGCAGCTGCGAGCCGCCGACGCAAAATCGAATAGCGTGCCATACGCATCGAAGACACAAGCTCGCACCTCGCATAATGCCGTCATGCCGGACCCGCGCTGCGTGGATAACTCGCCTAGACCAGCAAATATCGGCGGTCTGCACATCAAACGCAATTGCGCGGGCGCGCGTTGGGATCACATAACCTTCGGTGCGCGGTCGAGCAGTATGCCTCGCGGATACTCGCTGCCCTGCCCCGGCTCTGCCGACAACCGGCTTGGCCTTTGTCACATTTCTCCGAAATTCTCCACCAACCGCGTAACGTCTTAAAGTCCAAGACCCAAGACAGGAATGCCTCAATTGCGGCCAGCCGCGATGGAACAGCATGTCCTTTTAGTCGCTTGTTTCGGACAATGGCGATCTTTGCGCGCATAGCGGTTGCAGCAATCAGGTGAATGACTAGTCTCTCTGGGGTAGCTCTCTGGATCTTTGCTGGACACATGCAAGTTATACGAACTTCCGGACCGGTCCTGATATTCGGCGGGCCTTACAGCAATCTCGAGGCGACACAGGCCCTGATCGACGAGGCCGCCCGCCTCGGCTTCACCCCGGAGCGAATGATCTGTACCGGCGACGTCGTCGCGTATGCGGCCGACGCGTCGCAGACGGTGGACCTCGTTCGGAACTCGGTCTCGCACATCATCAAAGGCAATTGCGAGGAAAGCCTCGCAAACGACTCAGACGATTGTGGATGCGGATTTCCGGAAGGCAGCGATTGCTCGCGGCTTTCAAACACCTGGTTTCAGCATGCGCGGCGCCAGCTGAACGCCACCGATCGGCTATGGATGGCTGGCCTCCTGGAACGGCTGGTGCTCGATCTCGACGGTGTGCGTCTGGCCGTGGTTCACGGCACTCCGAGCAGGATCAACCGATTTGTGTTCGCTTCCACGGGACATCTGCTGAAGCTGAAGGAGATCGAAGCCGCCGGAGTCCATGGCGTGATCGGCGGACATTGCGGATTGCCCTTTACTCAGTCGATATCGGGATATCTCTGGCATAATTCCGGAGCGATCGGGATGCCGGCGAACGACGGAACGCCGCGCGTCTGGTACAGTGTCATCAGTCGCACCGCCGATGGTCTCTCAATCGAGCACCGTAGCCTCGTCTACGATCACGCCGCAGCAGCCGGCAAGATGCTGCGCGCGGGGCTTCCTGAGGGTTACGCCCTCGCTCTCTCAACAGGCATCTGGCCGAGCTGCGATGTCCTGCCCCTGGACGAAATTCGGGCACGCGGCCGGGCGCTCGTGCCAGGGACTATTGTCTGGCACCATCCCGCGATCCGGCAACCCTCGGCTGGCCGCGCCAGGGGTCCGAAGGTCACGTCGCTTTGGCCGCAACACATTTCCGCGCCAGAGCTTGATCAACGAAAGTTTCGTCTGCCGGAGGTGACCGCAAAGGGCGAGCAGCGCGCCGCCGTCGACTTCACGAGTCTGAAGACGCTGTGGTTCAATACCGGAACGCTCTGCAATATTGCCTGCCGAAACTGCTATATCGACTCCGGCCCCCGGAAGGATCAGCTGGCCTATCTCACCCCCCGGGACGTCTCACAGTTTCTCGACGAAATCGAGCAGGGCAAATTCGGAACCGGTGAGATCGGTTTCACCGGCGGCGAGCCGTTCATGAATCCGGACTTTTTCCATATTCTCGACGATGCGCTCTCCCGCGGACATTCCGTGCTGGTGCTCACAAACGCCATGCGTCCGATGCAGCGGTCGAAGGCGAAGCTTGAGCAAGTCAGGATGCGCTACGGTCACCGGCTGCGACTGCGCGTATCACTCGACCATTTTTCGCCGGAGCGTCACGAGGAAGAGCGCGGCGAAGGAACGTTCGTTCCAACCATTCAAGGTCTGCTGTGGCTGGTGCGGTCCGGGTTCAATGTCTCGGTGGCCGGCCGGACAATGTGGGGCGAGCCGTTGGACGCTCAGCGCGCCGGCTATGCCCGTCTGTTTGCAGAGCACGGCATTATTATCGACGTAAACGATCCCGAACGGCTTGTACTGTTCCCGGAAATGGAACCTCGCGCTGACGTTCCGGAAATCACCGAACAATGCTGGGACATTCTCGGATCGTCGCCGCAGGACATCATGTGCTCGCAGTCGCGGATGGTGGTGAAGCGGAAGGGCGCGGATCGACCGGCCGTTGTGGCCTGCACGCTGATCGCCTACGATCCGCAATTCGAAATGGGCGCGACCTTGCAAGATTCGATGAAGCGCGTCTGGCTCAACCATCCCAGTTGCGCGAAATTCTGCGTCCTCGGCAAGTCATCCTGCAGCCCTGCCCCGGCGAGCGCGGAGCGGAGCCCCGCTACACGAACCGGCGCCGACGACAGCCGCTTTGTAAACGTCGACACCTAGCCGGACGGCCATGGCAGACACGCTAGCGGATCGCTCACGGGGCATTTGCGCGCCACTGGCAATAGTCCGCTATCGTGTCGACATCCGCCAGCTGAGGTGCGAAGCCGACCGGACCACCCCAGGCCGCGATGGTGTCATCCATCGCAAATGCGGTCGACCAGCGGACGTTGTCGAAGACGCCTGACTTGAAGGGCCGTGCGCCGGCGCCGCGCGCAATCAGCCAGTATCCGCCGTCCGGCGCCGGACCGAGCACCAGATTGCTGCCGGTGACCTGTCGCAGCGCGTCTGCCATATGCGCCGGCCGGACACCGGGAATGTCCGAGCCGATCACGACGACCGGTTGCCGAGACGACAGCGACAGAAGACGAACCATGCGTGCCCCCAATGCGCCACGACCCTGTCGAAGTCTTGGAACCTCCGCCGGCCAAAAGCTCGCATAACAATCGGTGTCCGGCGTCACTGCGATTGCCAGACGCCACCTTGGATCGCGCGAGAGGCTTCGAATCAAACGTGCCGTCGTCACCCGATAGAATCGTAACGCTTCGGAGGAGCCGATCAGTTTCGAAAGACGCGACTTCACCCGCCCAGGACGCGGCGCTTTGACCATCAGAATAACCAGTGGCTTCGACCGGGACCTAACCATAGAACTTCGCTATTCGCGCCGGCGGAACGCCCAGAAAATACAAAGCCAGGCAGGTGAGATTTCGCAGGCTACGCCTCATATATCCATCGCGACGATATCTCTGCGCGCTGGTGACGGCATAAGCCGGCAAAATGGTCAGGCGCCGTCGTCCGATGCGGCGGATGATGTCAACGTCCTCCATCAGCGGGATGTCCGAAAAGCCTCCGATGTCATCGTAGAACTTCCGCGACAGGACAAGCGCCTGGTCTCCGTACGGCAGTCCCAGCCAGCGGGTCCGAAATGACACCACCACTTCGAGAGCCCGCGCCCTTGTCCGGATATCATCCAGCCTGAACTGAAACACCGCCGCGAATTGTCCGGACCCGGGCCGCGCAACAAAGTCGGAGATAGCCGTCGCCCAATCCGCGTTCAGTCGCGTATCGGCATGCAGGAACAGCAACCATTCTCCGGTCGCAGCCGCCGCACCACACCGCAATTGTGTTCCCCGCCCCTGGCTGGCACGCACCACCCGGCAACCAAGCTTCTGCGCAATATCGATTGTCTCGTCATCTGAGCCGCCGTCGACGATCACGACTTCCTTGATCAAACCTGGCCTCTGCGGCGCCAACGCATCCAGCGTCTTCCCCAGCGTACGCGCCGCATTGAGCGTCGGCACGATCACACTCAGGGTAGCGGCCGACATCGGCGGACCATTCATGACCCTACCAATGCGTCCGCCAGGGAGGATCGCGCGCTGGGCTGCATTTTCTATTGCTGACCGCCAGAATATTGCAGGCTGATCTTGCCCGAGACCTCCCGCAGTCGCGGTAACAGAACGTTGTCGACCTGGTTTTGAGGCAGCGCATCGCGCAGATAGATCAGAACCATCGCAGCAACCGCGGTGTCGCCCGAAAACACCGGCACGGAAATTGCGCGCGTTCCCTCGATCGGCGTGTTGTAATCGTGGACAGCGTAGCCGCGTGCAAGTGTCTCAGCGATTTCGCGCCTGGTCGTCCGCACCACACCGTCGCGCTCGGAGAGCTTTTCCTGCAGGAGCGCGGAGCGGACAATCTCTTCTCGCTGCCGCGGTTTCGACCACGCCAGCAGCGCGATCCCGGAAGCGGAGTACAGAAGCGGAAAGCGTATATGCTCAAATCTCCGCAAGTTGATCGGGGCGCTGTCACGATTGGACACCTCGATCACCATCGTCGCGCCTTCGCGAACCATGAATTCCGCCGGCCATTTCACGACGGTCGCAAAATCGTTGAGAAGGCGGCGGATGGCCTGGGTTGGCGCACTCTCCCGATCGATCGAGCTGAAAAGATCGCGAACGCGCGGCGACAAGCGGTAGCCCGCATTTTCGGCTCGTTCGATATAGCCGGCTTCGCGCAGGGTATGCAGCAGCCGCACGACGGTGGCTTTTGGCAGACCAGTCGCGTCCACCAGAACGGCCAGGCTGGCCGGTCCCGCTTCATTGATCGCTGCAAGCAACGACAGCCCTCGCTCCAGGGCATGGACGGTCTGAGAAGCACGGGCCGCGGACATGGCTATCACAGATCGAGTTTGCAGGCGTTCCAGGGTTTGGTCCGTCTGGCGGACCTTTGGTCTATTAAGCTTTCGGCAGCGACCTGGGAAGCCCAGAATGGTCCTAACCGTCGGTGCGACCGTCGGAATCAAAAGCTCCGGAGGAATAGCCATGCCGTCCGAATCTCTTAGCCGCCGATTATTTCTCGCCACCGGCGCAGCCACGGTGGTTTCAGCACTCGGCTTCGATGCCCGCGCCCAAACGCAAAATGCGGTCCGGCTGATTTATCCTTTTGCCGCTGGAAGCGGTGGCGACACCATGGCCCGGATCGTGGCCGAGAAGCTCAACGCTGGGCTATCGGTACCCGTGATCGTCGATAACCGTACCGGTGCTGCCGGCCGGATCGGCGTCAAGGCCGTGGTGAATGCAGAGCCGGACGGGACGACGCTGCTGTTTGTGCCGAACCCGCCGGTGGCGATCTATCCACATTCCTATCCCAGCCTGGAATACGATCCAGTCCGCGATCTGACACCGGTCTCGCTCGCATCAACCTTCGATGTCGCACTCGCTGTTTCGTCGACCAACGACATCAAGACCATTCGGGAGCTGATCACCTGGGCCAAGGCGAACCCGACGCAGGCGAATTACGGCTCGCCCGGTGCCGGCGGCCTTGGTCATTTCTTTGCCGTGATGGTCGCCGCCGGTACCGGGCTTGACCTGAAGCATGTCAGCTATCGCGGGTCCGGGGCTGTCATGGCTGACCTGCTCGGCGGACAGATTCCGATCGCTGTGGTCCCGCTCGGTGACGCGCTCGAGTTGCATCGCGGCGGGAAGGCCCGGGTGCTTGCGACGTCGGGTAATGCACGCTCGCCGCTCCTGCCTGACGTCCCAACCATGAAAGAGGCCGGCATCAACGCCGAAGGCCAGGGATGGTATGCAGTCTATGCGCCAGCCAAGACGACACCCGAGACCGTCAAGCGGCTCAACAAGATCATCGTCGACGGGCTGTCTGACCCGGCGACCAAAGAAAAGGTGTTGAAGCTGAATATGGTCCCGGTCACCTCCACTCCCGAGGGCCTCGCCGCTTTCCGCGACGCGGACAGCGCCCGGTGGGCACCGGCGGTCAAAGCCTCAGGATTCAAACCGCAACAATGAAATTGTTCTCGTACAAGAACCGCCCGGTTCATCTCGGCCCCTACCCGCTGGAGAGGCTGCGCCGGTCGTTGGCGCAGCCCGACCTTTCGGCAGTTCCGAAGATGGCGCCGGTCTCGTTCGACGATCCGCACAACCCGGAATCGCTCGTCAATGCTATGACGCGCTATATCGGCATGTTCGATGTGGTGCGTGACGGCGCGGTCACGCCCATACCCGCGGAGATTCCGGACGACCCGCATGAACGCTCCGATCACCTGAAGGCAGCCGGATACTACTACGACGCGACAATGGTAGGCGTCGCCGCTTTGTCGGAAGCAGCGTTGCTCGAGACGCCGACCCACAACCCGAGCCTGCCGGTCCTGGTGGCCGAACTGGAGAAGGGTCAGCCCAAGAGTTTCGCCGCCGGCATCGACGTGATTTATGCCGACGTGCTGGACTCCGCCCGCAAGACGCTGGGGCCGATCCCGCATCACACCCATGCGCTGGTTTTCCTGGTCGAATATACCCGCGATCCGACGTCGTCCGAACCCGGCACCGACTGGTTCATGGACAGCCAGGCGCAGCGCGCCGGACTTCTCGCGGCCAATACCGCGATCCTGCTATCGAGTTATATCCGCCTGCTCGGATACGAGGCGCGTGCGCATACGGTGACGAGCAGCGACGTCGATCTGAACAAGCTCGCCGTCGCGGCGGGGCTTGCGCATCTCAGCGCAGACGGCGAGGCGATCGAAAACCCCTATGTCGGGCGGCGTTTCGGTCTCGCGGCCGTAACGACGACGCTGGCACTGGCACCCGACCAGCCACTCGCCGCGCCGCGTCTCGCCGACTGGCTGCACAGCCACGGACCCGCATGGTGGCTTGGCAAGGGCACGACCAAGAATGCCTTCAACAAGGTGCCCTATAGCCGGCGCCCGTTCCATCTCGGCGCCTATCCGTTCGAGAAGCTGAACCGGCGCGACGAGACGACCACTTTCATCGACGAGCCGCGCGTGCCGCGCTTCCCCAAACGCGCCGATTTTTTCGCCCGCGCCGTTTTCGGCGACATGGGCAAGGAGATGCAGAACAACGCCAAGGGCGGCTTCTATGTGCAGAAATCCGCCATCGGCGCGTGCGCACGCCGTGCGCTGGGCGCGCTGTTGCTGCTGCAATTCGGCGAAGCACGCGGGCCGGTCTCGGCCTCGGTCACCGACCCGAGGCGAAACGCTGCGAATTTGAAGGCCGCTTCCTATTACATGGCGACCGACGCGGTTGGGCTCTCACGCTGTCCGGAGTGGGCGTATTACAGCCACGACGCCGCCGGCAACGTGATGAAGCCCTACCACAAGAATGCGGTGTCGATGCTCTACGACCAGGGCCACGAAACCTTCGAGGGCGCCAGCGGCGACGATTGGATATCCGTAGCGCAAAGCATGCGCGCCTATCTGCGCTTCTCGCTGCTGGGCGGCGTGATCGCCGAGCAGATCCGCAGGCTCGGCTATTCGGCGCGCGTGCATACCGTGCTGGACGGCGACGTGCTTCAGCCGCCGCTGCTGCTGCTGTCCGGCTTGGGCGAAGTCTCGCGCATCGGTGAGGTGATCCTCAATCCCTATCTCGGACCGCGGCTCAAGTCGGGCATCGTCACCACCGACCTGCCCTTCACTTACGACAAGCCGCTCGATTTCGGGCTGCAGACCTTCTGCAATAACTGCAACAAATGCGCGCGCGAATGTCCGTCCGGTGCGATCACCGCCGGACCGAAGCTGATGTATAACGGCTACGAGATCTGGAAGTCGGACGCAGAAAAATGCGCGCGCTACCGGATCACCAACCAGGGCGGCGCGATGTGCGGCCGCTGCATGAAGACCTGCCCGTGGAATCTGGAAGGGCTGTTTTCCGAAGCGGCGTTCCGCTGGGTGGCGATGCGCTTTCCGGGCGCGGCACGCTGGATTGCCTGGCTGGACGACCGCCTCGGCCGCGGCGGCATCAACCCGGTCAAGAAATGGTGGTGGGACATCGATCTCGATCGCGCCACCGGGCAGCACAAGCGGGCCAAGGCGACCCATTCGCGTGGGCTCAATCGCGAGCTCGACCTGAAATACGAGGATCAGACACTGGCGGTCTACCCCGCCGACGTCATGCCGCCGCCTTACCCGGTGCCTTTCCCGGTCAACCGCGAAGCCGGCATCGAGCGCTATCGTTCGATGCTGTCGCCGGACGAACATAAGGCCCGGATCGCACGCGGCGAGACCGCTGACCTGGTGCCGCAATTCAAGATTCCCGACGGACCGCCGCCGGTGTTCCCGGTGATCCTGAAGCGTCGCGAGGACATGGCCGAGGATATCGCCCGTTTCGAGTTCGTCGCGGCCAATGGTGACAAATTGCCGAAATTCGACGCCGGCGCGCATGTGGACGTGGTGATCGCGCCGGAATATTTGCGGCAATATAGCCTGGCCGGCAACCCCGCCGACAATTCCAAATATGTCCTCGGCGTGCAGCGCGAGCCGCAGGGCCGCGGCGGCTCACTGTTGATGCTGCGCGCGTTCCGCGAAGGACGCCGCGTTTTCATCTCGCCACCGCGCAATCATTTCCCCCTGCACGAGGATGCGACCAAGTCGTTCCTTTTTGCGGGCGGCATTGGCATCACGCCGATGCTCACCATGGCGCACCGGCTGCATGATCTCGGCCGCGACTTCGAACTGCATTACAGCGCCCACAGCCGCCCGTCGGCGGCGTTCATGTCGGACCTGTCGCAGGTGCCGTGGCACAACCGCGTGCGGCTGCACATGAAGGATGAAGGTGCGCGTGCCGATTTCAATAGCCTGCTGCCGCGCTATCAGGACGGCTTCCATCTCTACACCTGCGGATCGCCGCGCTACATGGACGGATTGTTCGCGATCGCCGATGCCAAGGGGTGGCCGGAAGAAGCCCTGCACCGCGAATATTTCACCGTTCCCGAACCGCCGGATTATGTGAACGAGCCGTTCACGCTGAAGCTCGCGCGCAGCGGCAAGCAGATCGAGATCCCGGCCGACCGACGGGCAACCGACGTCCTTGCAGAGATGGGCATAGTCGTGGACACGAAATGCTCCGACGGGATCTGCGGTGTTTGCGCGGTCAAGGTGCTGTCCGGTGAGGTCGAGCATCGCGATCACGTCCTGAGCAAGAAGGAACGCGAACAAAGAATGATCCTGTGTTGCTCGCGCGGAGCACAAGCCGGCAGCGAGGTCGAAGTCGACCTTTAAGCGATAGCGACGAACAATTCCGCATCATATTGCGGGCGGAGAAAATCGATATGCCGGATGATACCTACCAGAACAGACAGACTGGAGATCCTCTGCTGGCCCGAACTGAAGGAGATATTGGACCGATCGTTCTGGTCCACGAGCAACCGTGATCTGACATGTTCGTGATACCGACCTGAATGCGACGGGGACCAACGTTGTTCCACAATTCAGTCGGATACTTATCGCCGGGACGTCGTCGGACGCAGGCTGACCTGTTCGCGGCGAGTTGGACCTGTCGCTGGCGTCGAACGAACGCCCTGCAGGGTCGCGCGGCCGGGATGAGTATCTGCCACCCCGTGGTGGCGCCATCGTCGTGGGGCTTGTGGGGGCCCTCACCCAGGCAAAATGGACGATCTCTTGACGCGTGAAATCATTTTTTCTTTCGAACCCTATATCCGTTTGGCCGCCTTTGGCGGCGTGTTCTGTCTCATCGCGGTGTGGGAATTCTTCAAGCCGCGTCGACAAATGGCCATCCGGCGCGGTTGGCGCTGGCCAAACAACTTCGGCATCATAGCGCTCGACACTTTACTGGTCCGCATCATTTTTCCAACCACGGCTGTCGGCATTGCGCTTCTGGCTGAGTCCAATGGCATTGGACTGTTCAATATGATTGCGCTCCCGAGCTGGGTTGCCGTCTTGGCCTCGGTCGTCATCCTTGACCTCGCGATCTATCTGCAGCACGTGATTTTTCATGCTGTCCCAGTGCTATGGCGCTTGCATCGCATGCATCACACCGATCTCGAGTTCGACGTGAGCACCGGGTTACGCTTTCATCCGATCGAGATTCTTTTATCGATGCTCATCAAATTTGCCGTTATCGCCGCGTTCGGCGTGCCCGCCTTGGCTGTATTGATCTTCGAAGTCCTGCTGAACGCAACCTCAATGTTCAATCACGCGAATCTGCGGATCCCGCTTTCCGTCGATCGCATTTTGCGTTGGCTTGTCGTCACACCAGACATGCATCGTGTCCACCATTCGATCCTGCCACTCGAGACCAACAGCAATTTCGGTTTCAATCTGCCATGGTGGGATCGTCTGTTCCGCACATATCGAGCGCAGCCTGCATCCGGCCACGAGCGCATGACCATTGGGATTGACCAGTTCCGAAACCCGACAGAGCTCAGGCTTGATAGACTGCTGTCCCAGCCTTTTCGGAGCGATGGCATCGCCAACACTCCTGACAAAGAAGACGCCAACCCCAAACCCAAGCATTGACTGCGGCAGACTTTTAACCGCGGTAAAAACATTCTTGGGATCGCCACATGGCAGATTTTTCAGCCATGCGTGTTTGTTTCAAAGTTGTTTTCCCGACCGAGAGATCAATGCCGGCTCAGTTCAAACAGACTGGCGGGCGTCCGCGAACTGGCCGCAAACTCTGGATTTGGAATCCCGGCTAAGTGCTGGAGCGGGTGAAGGGAATCGAACCCTCGTCATCAGCTTGGAAGGCTGTTGCTCTAC
>CAZXJZ010000051.1:0-25075 GCA_964641065.1 uncultured Hyphomicrobiales bacterium
GCCACCAACGACCTGGAGATCGACAGCACCGGCTTTGCCCTCGGCCAGATCGCCGACATGGAAGCCTGGTACGCCACACTGTCCGCGTCCGGCGGTCAGCTCGCCGGCAAGTCCTACTCCGTCACGGGCTACAGCCTGGGCGGACACCTGGCCACCGTCTTCAACCAGTTGCGTCAGGCCGAACTCCAGGCCGGCCCACCGGCCGCCATCCTCGACCAGGTCATCACCTTCAACGGCGCCGGCGTCGGCCAGATCGGCAATGGCACGCTCACCGCGCTGATCGATCGCTTCGTCGAACTGCGCGGCATGGCCAATGGCGCCGATGGACTGGCCTCGCTGTTCCAGACCACCAAGGGCAAGCAGGCCTACCAGGCCCTGCGAACGGCCATCGAGGCCAACCAGGGCGTCAACCTGACCGGCGGACCCTATGCCTGCCCGAATTATCGGGCGCGCGCGCGGGTGGTGTTCCAGAACAAAAATGTCATGTGCCAGTACCGCGCGGTCGGCCATCCGATCGCGGTTGCCGTAACGGAGGGTCTGGTCGATCTCGCCGCAGCGAAGATCGGCATGGATCCAGTCGAGGTGCGCAAGAAAAATCTCATTCCAGACGATGCCTATCCGGCGACGGCGGCTTCCGGGATCAAGTTCGAGAAGCTGTCGCACATCGCATCGACCGACAAGATTCTTGGCATGATGGACTACAAGGCGCTGCGCGCCGACCAGGCTGTGGCGCGCGAGAAGGGTATCTATCGCGGCATCGGATTCGCGTCCTTCATCGAAGTCACCAATCCGAGCGCGGCGTTCTATGGCGTCGGCGGCGCAAAGATTTCCGCGCAGGACGGCGCGACCGTGCGGCTCGACGGCAAGGGCGCGATCTTTTGCCATACCGGTGTGTCCGAGCAGGGCCAGGGCGCGGAGGCGGTGATCGCGCAATGCGTCGCATCGGCCTTCGGCGTGTCGATTGACAAGGTGCGCGTCATCATGGGCGACACCGACAATACCCCTTACGGCGGCGGTACCTGGGCATCCAGGGCAGCGGGCATCGGCGGCGAGGCGGCGTGGCAGGCTGGCAAGGCTCTGCGCGAAAACGTCCTCGCCGCCGCGGCCTCCATCCTGCAAGCCAAGGCCGCCGATCTCGACATCGACGATGGCATCGTCGTTGACAAGGGCACCAAGACCGAGCGCATCTCGCTCGAGGAGGTTGCGCGCATCTGTTATTTCCGGCCCGACACGCTGCCGCCCGGCTTCCAGTCCGAGTTGTCCGCGACCCGCCATTATGTGCCACGCGCCTGGGCTTTCTCCTTCACCAATGGCATCCAGGCGTCCTATCTCGAGGTCGACACCGACACCGGTTTCATCAAGCTGCTGAAGCACTGGTGCGTCGAGGATTGCGGCACCGTCATCAACCCGCAGCTCGTCGACGAGCAGATCCGCGGCGGCATCGTGCAGGGCCTGGGCGGCGCGCTGTTCGAGCATTGCCTCTATGACGAGCGCGGCCAGATGCTGAACGGCAACATGGCGGATTATCTCGTGCCGATGGCGATGGAGATGCCGGACATGCAGGTCGGCCATGTGGTGACGCCGACAGCCGATTCCGAACTCGGCGCCAAGGGCGCGGGCGAAGCCGGCACCGCCGGCGCACCCGCCTGCGTGATGAATGCGATCAACGACGCGCTGCGGCCGCTGGGCGCGAAGCCGCTCACCGACATGCCGTTCACGCCCGGCAAGGTGCTGCGCGCGCTTGGGAAGGTGTAGCGAGACCTCATTAGATTTCCCACATCGTCAAACTCGCCTCGCAATCAGAGCAATCTGGCGCTGGACGTAACAGCGCCGCTTGATCACAATCCCGTCGGCCGCCCGGAGCGCATGGGGAAGAGCCGCAACGAGACTGTCGTGGAGGAATACCGTGTCGATGAATATCAAGGTCGGCCTCAAGGCCATCGAAGAGGCTTCGGAGAAACTCAGCAATTGGGGCCGCTGGGGAAGCGACGACCAGATCGGCACGCTCAACCACATCACACCGGAAAACATCGTCGACGCCGCAAAGCTGGTGAAGCAGGGCAAGGTATTCGCCCTCGGCATCCCGCTCGACCGCAACGGCCCGCAGACCGGCCTGTTTGGCGGCCGCTTCAATCCGATTCACCAGATGCTGGCGACCGGCACCGACGCCGTCACCGGGCAGCAGGACTGGAACAAGATCCGGTACGCCGATGATACGCTGAACCTCTGCGTGCAGGGCGCAACCCATTGGGACGCGCTGGGTCACATCTTCTACGAGGACAAGTGCTACAATGGCCACGACGCGAAGCTGATCGACTCGCGCGGGCTCGCCGTGCTCGGCATCGAGCACTCCAAGAACAAGATGGTCGGCCGCGGCGTGCTGCTCGATATCGCGCGCTTTCGCGGCGTACCCTGGATGAAGGACGGCGAAGGCATCTCCAATGAAGAACTCGACAAATGCGCCCGGGCCCAGAATGTCGAGATCCGCAAGGGCGATTTCGTGCATGTCCGCACCGGCCAGATGGAGCGCTGCCTGTCCGAAGGCGTGTGGGGCGGCTATGCCGGCGGCGACGCGCCCGGCGTGATGTTCGAGAATTGCTACTGGTGCCAGGAGAAGGAGATCGCGGCGCTCTGCATGGACACCTGGGGCTGCGAGGTGCGGCCGAACGAGACCACCGAGGCCAACCAGCCCTGGCACTGGGTGGTGATCCCGGCCATGGGCCTGTGCATGGGCGAGATCTTCTATCTCAAGGAACTCGCCGAGGATTGCGAGAGTGACGGCGTCTACGAATTCTTCTTCTCCGGCCCGCCGCTGATCATCACCGGCGGCACCGGCAGCCCGATCAATCCGCAGGCGATGAAATAAGCGCGGCGCGGCGCGGCGACGCGGCGCCGGAGAGGCCCTATCGGCCGAAAACACTTGGCGCGCTCGCCCTCTCCCGCCATATGAGCGGGCAGAGACAGGGAGCGCGACATGGGTTTGTTCGTTGACGGCGTCTGGCACGACATCTGGTATGACACCAGCGAAACCAAGGGCCGGTTCAAGCGCGAGGCGACCCGTTTCCACAACTGGATCACGCCGAATGGCGAGCCCGGCCCCTCCGGCGACGGTGGCTTTGCCGCGGAGGCGGGCCGCTACCACCTTTATGTCTCGCTCGCCTGTCCCTGGGCACATCGCACGCTGATCTTCCGCAAGCTCAAGAAACTGGAAGACCTGATTTCGGTCTCGATCGTCTCGCCCCTGATGTTCGAGAAGGGCTGGACCTTCAAGCGCGACGAGGGCTCGACCGGCGACCATCTGCACGATGTCGAGACGCTGGGCGACATTTACCTCAAGGCCAACCCGAAATATTCCGGCCGCGTGACGGTGCCGGTGCTGTGGGACAAAAAGCGCGGCACAATCGTCAATAACGAGTCCTCCGAAATCATCCGCATGTTCAATTCGGCCTTCAACGGGCTCACCGGTGACACCACGGACTACTATCCGCAGGCGCTTCGGTCCGACATCGACGCCATCAACCAGCGGATCTACGAGACGGTGAACAACGGCGTCTATCGGTGCGGCTTCGCCACCAGCCAGGAAGCCTATGAGGAGGCCTTCGCGCAATTATTCGAAACGCTCGATTTTCTCGAGGGGCGGCTGTCGACGCAGCGCTATCTGTGCGGCAAGACCGTCACCGAAGCCGACTGGCGTCTGTTTCCGACCCTGATCCGTTTCGACGCGGTTTATGTCGGGCATTTCAAATGCAATCAGCGGCGGATCGACGATTACCCGAATCTGTCAAATTATACGCGCGAGCTTTACCAATGGCGGGGCGTGTCCGACACCGTCGCTATCGATCAATACAAGCGCCACTATTACGGCAGTCACAAAAGCATCAACCCGACCGGAATTGTTCCCGTCGGCCCTGCGCTCGCGTTCGAGCGGCCCCACGATCGCGGGCGCTTCGGATAGCTTCAGTGCCCTGACGCAACGGAACCGCGAACGGCTTGCTCGATTCAGAAAATCGTCACGGAACATTCGAGCGCGCGCGGACTTCCCCTCCTGTCACCCGTTAAGAAGGAGGAACTCCATGAAAGCTTATCCCATTATCGTGGCCGCTGCATTGCTCGCCACGCCCGTCCTCGCGCAGACCACAGCTCCGCAGCCGGGCGCGCCCGCCGCGCCGGCGGCCACCAACCAGACGATGAACAAGCCGGCCAGCGGCCAGTGGCGCGCGTCCAAGCTGATTGGCGTCGACGTCTACAATAACCAGAACGAGAAAATCGGCGAGATCGACGAGCTCATCATGACCTCGAATGGCCAGATCGCGGGTGCCGTGATCGGCGTCGGCGGGTTCCTGGGCATGGGCGAGCGCAACGTGATGGTGCCGCTGAACCAGCTGAAGTTCACCAACAACGACGGCGCGGCCACCACCGGCGCGGCGCGCGACGGTGATCGCAAGTGGTATCCCGAGCGTGCGGTCATGAACACGAACAAGGAACAGCTCACCGGCCTGCCGGAGTTCAAGTACTAACACCTGGCTGATGAGCAATCAGGGGCTCCGCGATGCGGAGCCCCTTTTTTCTTGGAGAACAGTCTCAGCTCACCAGGTTTCGCTGGGTTTGACTGAGTCCAGCACTTCCGCGATGCGCGCGCGCGTTCCCGCTGTCGTATCGGGCGGAAGGTCGTCGCGGGCGAAAAAGCCATGTGCGACGATCTCGGAATTGGGCTGCGGCGGCGTCCCTTGGGCAAAGGCGTCGATGACGAACAGCGCAACGTGGTCGCGGCCGGAGACAGACCGGTTGTGATAGATCGCGAACAGCCTCGG
Organism: uncultured Hyphomicrobiales bacterium; assembly: GCA_964641065.1. Lineage (GTDB taxonomy): Bacteria > Pseudomonadota > Alphaproteobacteria > Rhizobiales > Xanthobacteraceae > Pseudorhodoplanes. Next base: position 4,812 of record CAZXJZ010000051.1, read on the forward strand.
TGATTGGAGAATTTCGATATTCCCTTCCTCCATCAGTTCCCGGTCGAGCGCCTCGCGCATGCTCTCGCGTGCCTCCACTCCGCCGCCGGGAAGATGCCAGCCCGGAATGTAGGAATGCTTGACGAGGAAAATCCGCCCGTCGGCATCGATTGCCATGCCGCGCACGCCGAGCGTAAGCCCGCGGGAAAAGCGCCAGTACAAATGCATCAAAGGGCGAATCATCGGGACGGTGTATCCTTGGTTTCGCGCTGACCATGCGCCCGCGCCCGCGTTGTCATCGGATTGTGCGTCCGGCTCACTATATTCTCAATCGACATCACCGCTGAAAGCCGTCACCGTCACTACCATGTTTGTCCTCGCTCATCTGTCCGACCCCCATCTCGGTCCCATGCCCTCGGCCCGTATCCGCGACCTCGCGGGCAAGCGCGCCATCGGCTTCATGAACTGGCACCGGCGCCGCAAGACCTTCCACCGCGGCGAGACGCTGTCGCGCATCGTCACCGATATCAAGGCGCATCAGCCCGATCATATCGCGGTGACGGGCGACATCCTCAACATCGCGCTGCCGGGGGAATTTGCGCCTTCGCGGGTCTGGCTCGACACAGTCGGTCCCGCGCACGATGTCACCTTCGTGCCCGGCAATCACGACGCCTATGTCCGCAAGGCCGCGCGCGAATGGCATTCGCATTGGGGCGACTTCATGAAGGGCGATACCACCGGCGCCGATCAGTTTCCGTTCGTGCGGCGGCGCGGCGACATTGCTCTGATCGGGTTGTCCAGTGCCATCACCACCGCCCCTTTCATGGCCACCGGCAAGCTCGGAACCCAGCAGCTCCATGCCCTTCCCGGTCTCCTGGACCGGCTCGGAGCCGAGGGCCTATTCCGGGTCGTCCTGATCCACCATCCGCCAGTCACCAAGCCGGCGCATCGCTTCAAGCGCCTGATGGACGCCTCTAAATTCCGCGACGTGCTGCGCCGGCACGGCGCCGAACTCGTGCTGCATGGCCACGATCATATTCACTCGCTGGTGATGCTCGACGGCCCGTCGGCTCAAATACCGGCGCTCGGGGTTCCGTCTGCGTCCGCCATCGGCGGCGAAGGCGAACTCGCGGGGTACAATCTCTATGCCATCGAGAAGGCCGGGAATGGCTGGCGCTGCGAAATGACCGCGCGCGGATTCAAGCGCGGCGGCGATTCGATCGTCGAACTGGGCAAGCGCGAGCTGTTTGCCGCTTAGGATCGATTAGCCGGCCAGCAGCGCCACGATCGCCAGAGCGGCAGCGCCGACCAACAAGCCGAGCACGAAAGCGCTGGCCGTGCGCCAATTGGTCTGCGGCGGCTGCTCGTGCAGCTCGCTGCTCTGTGCCAGCGCACGGTCCCGCTCGATCAGCCTTCCTGCGACATAGCGTGTGATCGCCCTGGCGGTCTCGCCGATATCGGAGGATTCGGACAACACCTTGCGGCCGTAGCGGGTCTCCTGCACGAAACGATAGGTGCGCTTGTCGCGCCCCATGACGACGCAGGCGATGACATCGATCCAAAGCCGCGGCACCTCTCCGCGACTGACCCCGCGATCGAAAATATCGACGCTTGCAGGAATCTCGGCGAAGACCGGATCCAGGGCATCGTTCAGCATCTCGAGCCGCGCCGCTTCCGCATCGCGCATTTCGAGGACGATGCCGGAGCGTTCGGCGGATTCGATCCTGGCTTGCCGCAACGCCTCCGTCAGCGCCGAAGCAGGCTCAGGCGGCTTCTCTTGGCGTTTCCTGCGACCCCACATCAGCGGAAACTAGCCGTGTTAAGCCGGCACTGGAAGAGCCGTGCGCAGCCATCCCAGCCCGACTTCCGTCCGCGCGCGCGGATGGTATTCGGCAGCTACCCAACCTGAATAGCACAGCGCATCGAGAGCCCTGAATACCTCCGGATAGTTCACCTCACCCTCGTCCGGTTCGTGGCGCGATGGAACCGCCGCGATCTGGACATGCCCGATCAGCGGCAGATGCGCCTCGAAGCGCCGGAGCAGATCGCCGCCCATGATCTGCGCGTGATAGAAATCGAACTGGATGCGGATGTTGGATCTACCCGCCTTGGCGATGACGTCGGCGGCATGCTCCACGCGGTTGAGGAAGTAGTTAGGCCGGTCGCGGTTGTTGATCGGCTCGATCAGAACCGTGATCCCCTTTTCGGCCGCAAGATCGGCGGCACGCGACAGGTTTGCGACAAAGGTCCGCTCTGCCGCCGGTCGCTCGTTCACCGGCACAAAACCGGCGAGACAATGAATAGCACTGCCACCGGCAGCAGTGATGTAATCCAGCGCCTGCGCGAACAGCGCGTCGAAGTCGCGTTCGCGGTTTGGCAGCGCCGCCAGTCCGAATTGTCCCTCACCGCCACGCTCGGTGTTGATCCCGAGCAAGGCGAGCCCGTGGCGTTCGATCTCAACCCTGAGAGCCGATGCGGGGGTGGTGTAGGGAAACTGACCCTCCACCGCGAGAAAGCCGCCCGCAGCCGCGGCGGCGGGCCGCTCGATCAGCGGACGCTCGGTGAACAGATAGGCAATATTGGCGGCAAAACGGGGCATCGGACCTCGGACCGGTAGAAGCGGACTTGTCCGTCCGCGTTTGGCGGACTGAAACCGAAGCCGCTTCCTATCATGAAGGCCCGCGAGTTTGCCGCTGTGCACAATTCGCCTCTCAGGCGCCGGTTGCCGTGGAGGCGATGGGCAGAACATCCTCAGACCGGGGCACTATTCGCTTCGGCGATTCCGAAAAAAATCTAGTCATTTCAATGCCTTGATGTAGTGGGCACTTGCCCATATCGATCCCCAAGGAGTCGGTGGGACGTTTTGTGGTTGACCTCCTGTATACAAGGGGGTTCGATTATCGAAATAACAACGATATCCGCTGCGAGGAAACGAACGAGGGACGTGCGATGAACGCACACGAATTGCTGCAGGAAATTTCCGACTATTGCCGTCAGGCCGGGCTGGCCGAATCCACCTTCGGGCGGAGAGCGGTCAACGACGGAAAGCTCACGAGTCGGCTGCGCAACGGTGGGCGCATTACCACCGAGACGCTCGATCGGATCCGCACATTCATGACCATCCACAATGGAAACGAAAGCGCGCGTCCCATGATCATCGAGCGTGGTGCCCGTCCGGCGACCGTCGATCCCGTACCGGCGAGGCCTGCGCCCGCCAATGCCAACGATGACGGCAACCGTGAATTCCGGTTCTTCGACAACCGGCAGAAATATCTTCTGTTCGTGAACACCTGCAGCGAGAAGTGGGTGGTTGCGAACAAGGTGTCGCAGGAACTCAGCAACATCCATCCGCGCCCGCCGGCCGTCCGCCTGTTCGATGCGGGCCTGGGCGACGGCACGGTGCTGACGCGCGTCATGCGCGCGATGCACCACCGCTATTCGAACATGCCGTTCTATATTTCCGGCAAGGAGATCAGCCTTGAGGACATCCGGCTGACGCTCGAAAAGATGCCGGACCGGCTGTACGAGCATCCCGCCACCGTGCTCGTGCTCACCAACATGTATTATTCGGAAGCCCCGTGGCTGACAGTGAAGTCGACGGCTGCGGCCAACAGTCTGGTCTGGAACGAAGTCGCGCTGACCGGGAATACCTCGCACGAGTTCGAAGAGCAGATCACCGGGTTGCAGGACTTCCTGTCGGAAAACTGGAAGGCCGGCGTCAGCCCGAAGACCGGCAATCCGGTCTATGAGCGGCCCGTCGTCCTGGTGATCTATCGGCAGGACCACAAATTCCTGCTCGACCCGATCATCCCGCGCCGCGGCGCGGCGCATGCCGATTTCGATCTCGTCATCGCTTCGCAACCCTATCGCGCGCGCGCTTCGGCCGAATTCAAGGCGCAGAAGGTGATCGCGCCACTGGCCCGTGCACTGGGTCCCGGCGGGCGCCTGATCGCGATGCATTCCTGCGGCAACGATCCGGCCGCCGAGATCGTGCAAAGCGTGTGGCCCGGTGACAATCCGTTCCAGACCGACCGCCATGCGATCCTGCGTGAAGTGAAAAAGGCGCTCGGGCCGGCCGCACGCGATCTGAACTTCAATACCTATTCCGACAACCGCGCGATCTTCCGCTACGACATGCATACGCTGCCGAGCGAAGTCACCGGTTCGATCGGCACCTCGACGGTGCTCGCGGCGTGGAATGCCGCGATCTATGTCTCGCAGGTCGAGGACGAACGGCTCAACGAGGCGGTGAAGGACAGTCGCTATCTCGATGCGACCCGCGAAGTCCTGCGCAAGCACAACGGCCTCTGGTTCAACGACGAATCCTACGTCATTTCCCGAAGAAGAGAATGATCAATGGCCGCCCCGCTGCGAAAGCCCTCTCCGCGCTTTGAGTCCGACACCGTCGATGGGATCTGCGCTTTCCTCGCGGATTTCTCCGTCGAGGTGACGCGGCCCAAACTCACCGATCTGGAAGCGATCCGCGACACGGCCGGCGCGGGCACGCGCGTCTATGTCAGCGCCATCCCGACGCGGCCATCGACCGAGTTGATCGAGCAATCGGCGATGACGCGCCAATGCGGTCTCGAGCCGATCCCGCACATCGCCGTGCGCAATTATACGAGCCGGGATGAATTATCGTCCCTGATCGGCCGGTTATCGCAGGAGGCTGGCGTCAAGCGCGTGCTGATCATTTCCGGCGATCGCGGCGACTCCGCCGGCCCGTTCACGGCTTCGCTGGAGATCATCGAGAGCGGGATCCTGCAGCAACATGGCATTACCCATGTCAGCATCGCGGGTCACCCGGATGGCCATCCGGTCGTGGCGGACGACGTCATGCATCGCGCGCTGGTCGCAAAGATCGAAGCGGCTGAGCAGAGCGGGCTCGAGGCCGACATCGTCACTCAGTTCGGGTTTGACGCCCAGGCGATCACCCGCTGGGTCATGAAGATGCGCGATCTCGGGATCGAAGCCCCGATCCGCATCGGCCTTGCCGGCCCGACCAATCTCACCACCCTGCTGAAATACGCGCAGCGTTGCGGCGTCAAGGCGTCGATTGGCGGCATCACCAAACATGCCGGCCTGGTCAAGAACCTGTTCGGCGTCAGCGCGCCGGACTCGGTCGTCCGCGTGCTGGCCGGCGAGAATGCGACAGGCTCGCTCGGCACAGTGGCTGTGCACTACTTTTCATTCGGTGGCGTCGCCGCTACGTCGAAATGGGCCGCACATGCGGCGCAGGGCCGGATCACGCTGGAAGGCGACGGGTTCTCGGTCGAACCGTAAGGCCGTTGTCGCCCCACTTTCGCGCCAACGACCGCAACAAAAAAAAAGCCCCCGCGCTCACGGGGGCTTTTCGTTTGCAGGCTGCGATTGCCGCCTAGTTCACTTCGCGCCAGATGCCCAGCGATTCCTGCATCGGCCGGTCGGAAATCGAGAACAGCACGCTCTGATCATCGGCCTTGTGCGAATACTGCTTCCAGGACGGGATCACGAACACATCCCGCGGTCCCCATTCGAACACTTCGCCGTCGATCGTTGTCTGGCCCTTGCCTTCGAGGCACGCGAAGATGGTGCCGTCGGTCGAGCGATAGGGTTGGCCCTTGAAGCCCTTCGGCAACAGCGACAGATGCGCGCCCATGGTCGGCGTCGACCAGCCGCCATTGAACGGATTGGCGTAGCGAATGCGGAAGCCGTGATATTTGTTGACCTCGTCGGTCTTCGCCATGCGATCGAGGATCGGACGGATCCGGTCATACGCATAGTTGATGATCGGGGATTCCCTCTTGGTGTCGGTGCCGTCCGGCAGCACGCCCGAGCCGTAGCGCCACAGCGAATCATTGTCGGTGTACTTGGTGTTCTGCACCGCCGAATCGAGATGCTCCGAGAATGCAGTCTCGAAGAAGTTGATGGTCGGCACGTCGAGCACGTCGAGCCAGATCATCGGCTTTTTCGACTCGTTGCCGTGGTCGTGCGCGGTCCAGCTCGGGGTGAGGACGAAGTCGCCGTATTTCATCAGCGTCTTCTCGCCATCGACCTGGGTATAGGCGCCGTCACCGTCCAGAATCAGACGGATGGCGCCGGCGGTGTGGCGGTGGGCGCCGGCAATCTCCCCCGGCAGGATCAACTGCAAGCCCGCATAGAGCGACGGGGTGATGCGCGACTGACCGCGCAGAGCCGGATTTTCCAGAACGAGCACGCGGCGCTCGGCTTCCTCGGCGGTGAGCAGGCCACCGGCCTCCTCCACCATCGGCTTCACCTCGTCGAAATGCCAGATGGCGGGGGCCGCGATGGATTTCGGGCTCTTGGCCACGAGATCCTTCAGCACTTCCCACAGCGGCGCCATATCGCGCTGCGAAATCTTGTCGTAGAAGGCGGCGCGCTTGGGATCCTTGCTGCCCTCGTAGACCTTGGCCTTTTTATCGTTCGGCTGGACGGCGGTAGCGGTCGCCATGCATTCCTCCTCATTGATTTCTCTGGATGGTTGCCCAGACAATAGTCGCAAATCGGCCCTGATCCTAGGGGCGGCCCACCGCGGCATATCTGCCATTCGGCCTTTTCACCGTATGGGTAAATCCCGTCCGGTTGCGCGTCAGGTGTTCACCGAGCCGCCGTCGACCGCGATGGTCTGCCCGGTGACGAAATCGCTGTCCGGCGACGACAGAAAGATCAGCGCCCCAAGCAGGTCCTGGGGGACCTGGTCGCGTTTGAAGGCGCGGCTGCCGACCACCCGGGCCTTGAGCGCGTCGTCATGGGTGCCGCTCGCCACCAGGGTCTCGCTCATCACCAGGCCCGGCGCGAGCGTGTTGACGCAGATCCCGTATTCGCCGAGTTCGCGCGACAGGGTGCGCGTAAAAGTAGCAATCGCACCCTTGGACGCCGTGTAATGGAGCATGCCCGGCAGGCCCTTGTAGACCGTCCCGGACCCGATATTGACGATCTTGCCGTATTTGCGGGCCATCATGTGCGGAACCGCGTGTTTCGCGGTCAGGAACGGGCCGCGCACATTGACGGCGAACACCTTGTCCCAGAGCTCGACGTCGATGTCCTGCACCTTGGTATGCTGAAGGGGCGCGAACAGCGCGGCATTGTTGACCAGAATATCGATCTTGCCGAACCGCTCGACGGCCTTGGCCATCAGCGCCTTGACCTGGTCCTCCTGGCTCACGTCACAGGTCACACTCATGGTGGCGTTTGCGCCGTATTTTGCGGCAATTTCGGCCGCCGCCTCTTCACCACCTGAAATATCGGCGATTACAACGCCCGCGCCCTCGGCCGCCAAGGCTTCTGAATAATGCCGCCCGATCCCCTTCGCGCCACCGGTGACGATCGCGGTCCGTCCTGCCAGTCTTCCGAGCTCAGTTCTTGCCATGTCTGTCCCAGCCTTTAGAAGTCCGCTGAGTTATGCACCGTTGCAGGAAGAAAGCGCAATATGACCTCCCGTACCGAAGACCGCCTCGCCATCCGTGAACTGATCGAGAACTGGGCCGTCCTGCGCGATGCACGGTTGTGGGATGAGTTTCGCAAGGTCTGGCACGAGGATGGCGTGATGCAGGCCACCTGGTTTCAGGGCACGGCCGACGAGTTCATCAAGGTGAGCCAGGAAGGCTACGACAAGGGCGTGCGCATCCTGCATTTCCTGGGCGGCATGCATATCGACATCAATACACACCGCGCCATTGCGCAAACCAAGATGACGATCACGCAGCGTGGGCTGGTCGACGGCGTTCTGTGCGACGTGGTTTGCACCGGCCGGTTCTACGATTTCCTGGAGAACCGCTTCAGCCAGTGGGGCCTGGTGCTGCGTCAGCCGATCTACGAAATGGACCGCTGCGACCCGGTCGACCCCGGTGCCAAACTGAATCTCGATCAGGATATCCTGAAGCTTTATCCGGAAGGCTATCGCCATCTCGCCTATCTGCAGCACAAGATCGGCTACAAGGTGAAGCGCGACATGCCGGGGCTGGACGGTCCCGAGCTCGAAGCGCTTTATGCACGTGGCCGGGGCTGGCTGGAAGGCAAGGGCATCTAGTCGGCAACGCAGATCGTCAGACATCGGGGGATTGCGACAATGACATCCGTTCTGTTCTCGCCCTTCACCATGCGGGGATTGACGCTCGCGAACCGCATCGTGGTCTCTCCGATGTGCCAATATGCATCGGAGGACGGGTCGGCGACCGACTGGCACATCCAGCATCTCGGGAGCTTTTCGATCGGCGCCGCCGGCCTGGTGATGACCGAGATGACGATGGTCAGCCGCGTCGGTCGCATTTCCTACAAATGCGCCGGCCTTTATTCTGACGAGAACGAGACGGCGCTGAAGCGCGTCATCGATTTCTGCAAATCGATCGGCGTTGCCAAGCAGGGCATCCAGGTCGGACATGCCGGCCGCAAGGCCTCGACGACGCCGCCGGGTCAGGGCGCAAGGCCTCTCAAGCCCGAGGAAGGCGCCTGGGAAACGCTGGCGCCCTCAGCGATCCCATTTGGTGAAGGCTGGCACATCCCGCGCGCGATGACCAAGACCGACCTGAAACAGGTGACGGATGAGTTCGTCAGCGCGGTGCAGCGCGCCGATCGGGTGGGCTACGATCTTCTCGAACTTCACGGCGGCCACGGCTATCTGCTGAGCGAGTTCTTTTCGCCGCTCGCCAACCAGCGCACGGACGAATATGGCGGCTCGCTCGAGAACCGGATGCGCTATCCGCTCGAGATCTTCGCCGCCTGCCGGGCGGTATGGCCGAAGGACAAGCCAATGGGCATCCGCATCTCGTCGGTCGATTGGGTCGAGGGCGGCACCACGATCGAGGACGCCGTGGTTTTTGCGAAAGAGCTGAAGAAGCTCGGCTGCGATTATGTCGACGTGTCCAGCGGGCAGGTCGATCTGCGTCAGAAAATTCCGTTCGCGCCAGGCTACAACGCGCCGCTGTCGGAGAAGGTTCGTCGTGAAGCGCAGATCCCGACCATGACCGTCGGCCTGATCACGCAGGCGCGCCAGGCTGAGGAGATCGTGGCATCCGGCCAGGCCGACCTGATCGCGATCGCGCGCGGCGCGCTGTACGATCCGCGCTGGGCCTGGCATGCGGCCGAGGAGCTGGGCGTCGAGACGGAATACCCGCCGCGTGGGCGCGCAGCGCATCCATCGATGCGGCCGCAGGTGTTTCCGAACCGGGCGGCCAGGAGCGCGTAAGCAGCCACAAACTCCGTTCATTCCCGCGAAAGCGGGAATCCCGTGCTCGTGACCCTGGATCCCCGCTTTCGCGCGGACGAACGGGATTATATGGCCAGCGGGTTATCGTTCGCTACAGCTTCACCCGCCGCACGAACGTGCCGAACGCCTCAAGCTGCTGCTTGATCAGGTCGATGCTGGGCTGATCCTTCAGCGCCACAGTCTCTGCGTCGAACTTGTCCTTGGCGAACGCGATCTGCACTTCCGGCTTGATGAAGACCAGTGCGTCGATCGCGGCCAGCGTCTGCCGCATATGGTATTGCATGCGCGAGGCGCCGAGCGGGCCGACCGATGCCGATTGCAGCGCAATCGGCTTGTCCTTGAACGGCTGGTCCTTGGTCTTCGATATCCAGTCCAGCGCGTTCTTGAGTGCGCCGGGAATGGTCCAGCCATATTCCGGCGAGACGATGATGACGCCGTCGGCCGCACGCACCGCGTCGGCCAGCACCATCACATCGGCCGGCACCGGCAGATCCTGATTGAAATGCGGGAAGCTGGCATAGCCCGGCGCCGCCGTGATGGTCATGTCGGGCGGCGCCAGCGATGGCAGCAGCCGCGCAAGGCTCGCATTGTAGGAATTCTTGCGCAGGCTGCCGCAGATCGTGACGATGTTGAGGCTATTCGACATCGCAGAGCCTCAGCCCTTGTGATGCTTGTGGCGCTCGATGAATTTCTCGAAGCCCTCGAGCTGCTGCTTGATGATGGTGGCGGTGGCCTCGTCCTTCAGCTCGCCGGTCTTGTCGTCGAATTTGGTTTGCGCGGCGCCGACGAAGATCTCCGGCTTGTTGAACACGAAGGCGTCAAGGAACACCATAATCGTGCGGGCGTGATACTGCATACGCGCGCCGCCAAGCGGGCCCATCGAGGCCGATTGCAGACAGACCGGCTTGTTGACGAAGGGCTGCTCCTTCATCCGCGACACCCAGTCGATCGCGTTCTTCAGTGCTCCCGGAACCGAGTAATTGTATTCCGGCGTCACGATGATCACGCCATCGGCAGCACGAATGGCATCGGCCAGTGCGGTCGCGGCGGGCGGAAAGCCCTCGGCCTGGAGATCCGCGTTGTAGAGCGGCATTTCGATCGTGGGCGACGCCGTGATGCTCATCCCCGCCGGCGCGAGGCCAGGCAGCGCGTTCGCCAGCATGCGATTGAACGAGGCTTTGCGCAGCGAGCCGCAAATGGTGATCACATTCGACATTTCGGATACCTCTTGGGACGATCAATCGTGGACAGGGGTTGCCCAGCAGGCCGCTTGATAGCGGTGCCGGGCGGAAAAGTCATCTGCATGAAAAGCAAAGGCCGGCACCCGGTGCCGGCCTTTGCCCCCTCTGGACGGGTTGCCAGTCTTAGCGCTGCTCGATGCCCGCCTTTTTCATGAGATCGCTCCATTTGGCGATCTCGGACGACACGTGCTTGGTCAGCTCCTCGTTGGTCGAGGGCTTGACCACGATGCCGGTCTTGGCGATCGCCTGCTTCACCTCGTCCTTGGCGAGCACCTCGTGGACCGCCTTGGTGAACTTGTCGACCACCGGCTTCGGCGTGCCTGCCGGCATCGCGAAGCCATACCAGCTGGTGACGTCGTAGCCGGGCACGCCCGCTTCCGCGAGCGTCGGCAGATCTGGATAAGCAGGATTGCGCTCGGACGACGTCACGGCGAGCGGCTTGACGTTGCCGGACGCGATCTGCCCGCGAACCGCGGGAAGCAGTTCGAAGGTGAGTTGCACGTCGCCCTGCATCAGTGCGGTCACAACGTCCGGCGTCGTCTTGTAGGGGATGTGCTTGATGTCGGTGTCGGTCTGGACGCGGAACAATTCGCCGGCGAAATGCTGGGTGGTGCCGACGCCGCCGGCGGCGCCGTAATTGTATTTGCCGGGGCTCGCCTTGGCCTGCGCAACAACGTCCTTCACGTCCTTGGCCTCGAATTTCGGCGATGCCACGAGCAGCAGCGGCACGGTGCCGATCTGCGTCGCCATCTCGAAGCTCTTCACCGAGTCGTAGGGCAGCTTCTTGTAGAGCGCGCCTGCGACCGCATGCGCGTTGCTGAGGACGAGGACCGTATAGCCGTCCTTGTCAGCCTTCGCGACCGAATCGGCGCCGATCGTGGAGCCCGCGCCCGGCTTGTTCTCGACCACGAAATTCTGGCCGAGCGTCTCCTGCAATTGCTGCGCGATGATGCGGCTCACGATGTCGGTGCCGCCGCCGGGTCCGTAGGGCACCAGGAACTTCACGGTTCGCGTCGGCCATTCCTGCGCGCTTGCCGGACCGACGCCGAGTGCAAGGCCCAGTCCTGCCGCCACCAACGCAAGCCGAAGTGTCCCATTCATCCTGATCCTCCCGGTTTCTGTTTGTTGAACCACCTCGCAGTCCCGCATGCGAGGCGTGGCTTGGCCGGTCTCGCCGCGAGCGAGTTCACCCGCGCGGCACGACTTGACCGTAGTTCACATATATGAACTAATTTCATAAATGAAACCGAAGTCGGACGCCGCTGTCAAGTCAGCCAACCGCGCACTCGACATCCTTGAGTACGTGGCGGATGCGGCAGAACCGCCCACCTTCTCGCGTCTGCTGGCCGATCTGCAGGTGCCGCGCTCGAGCCTGTTTCATCTTCTCAACAATCTGCTGGCGCGCGGCTATCTGGAGCAGGATGGATCGGGCGGGCGCTATCGCCTTGGCCAGCGTGTCGCGCTCCTCGCTGCACGGCTGAAAGGCCCCACTCTCGCGGCGGCCGTGCTGCCGCATTTGCGATCCTTGAGCGACCTGCTGAACGAAACCTCCGGCTTCAACGTCTGGGTCGGCGACAGCGTCGAGGCAGTCGCCACAGCGATGGGTCGTCAGGCGCTGGCCTTCACGATGAAGGTCGGCGAGCGCGCGCCGCTCTATGCGGTCTCGTCGGGAAAGATCGTGCTGTCGCGTTTAAGCAAAGACGAACTCGGCGCCTATCTCGATCGGGTCGAATTGCAGCGGATCACCGCGCACACGCTGCAATCGAAAAGTACATTGCGCAAACAGGTCAGCGCAGTACGGCAGGACGGCTTCGCCTATTCGCGCGAAGAATTCACCCCCGGCATTACCGGCATCTCGAGCGCCGTCATCAAGGACGGAGATGTCCTGGGCACGGTCAATCTCGCGGTGCCGACAGCCCGCTTCACCGAAAGCCAGAATGTCGTATTTCGCCGCGAATTGCGTTCCGCCGCAGCCGCTCTCGGCCATGCCCTGCATGCCGATATGATCGCGACATATAAGAGGGAGCGGGACATGCCCGTCACAGCCCAGGCCGGGATGCCGACCTCTCCCTTCCAAACCGTGTCGCTGTCAGAACACTTGCGTTGAAGCGTTTTCTCAACGCGAACCGGTACCCACTTCGCTCGAAAACGCTCTAGCCCAGCAGCCGATCGTCCAGACCGACCGAACGCGCGGTGGCATGCAACGCGTCGCAGGTTTCTTCGGTCAGCGGGATGCCGCCTTTCAGCCGATCGGCGCGGCGCCGCGCCTCCGGTTCGCCCGGCAACAAGACCGGCTCATTGGCATCGATTGGCTTTGCAGCCTTTACGTAAGCCAGAAACCGCGACAATTCGGCCGGCAACAATTGTTCCGGGTCGACCCGCTGCGGATCGACATAGAACGAGAACATGCCTTGCGACCAGCGCTTCTCGGGATCGGAGGCGCCGTTGCCGGTCAACGCGCCGCCGAGCAATTCACACATCAGCGCGAGGCCCGATCCCTTGTGATCGCCGAAGGCGCGCAACGCGCCCTTTCCCTTCTTGTGATCGCGGATCCCGGAGGCCGGATCGTAATCGCCATAAAGTTCGTGCGGGTCGCTGCTCGCCCGCCCCTCCGCGGACACGAGTGCATCGGCCGGCAGCGCCTTGCCGCCCTGACTTGCGACAAGCACCTTGCCTTCGGCCACCAGCGAGGTCGCAAAGTCGAGAATGACCGGCAAGCCGGCCGCACGCGGCATGCCGATACAGACCGGTGCGGTGGAGAAACGGCGATCGATGCCACCGAACGGCGCGACCAGCACCGAGCCCGCGACATTGACGAAATGCACCGATACGATGCCCTGCTCGGCCGCCATCTCGGCCCATTCGCCGACCCGCCCGACATGTCCGGAGTGACGCAGCCCGATCGCGGACAAGCCATGCGCACGGCATTTCTCGACGCCGAGCGACACCGCCTGCGGCGCGATGGTCTGGCCGAATCCGAATTGCCCGTCGAGGATCGCGAGCACCGGAATGTCGACCACCCGTTGCACGGTCTGGTCGGCGACGATCAGGCCGTCCCGCCGCCAGGTGGCGTAGCGCGGCACGCGGGCGACGCCGTGACTGTCATGCCCGGTCAGATTGGCATTGACCAGGCAACGTCCGATCCGCGTGGCTTCTTCCTGTGACGAACCGAGCGCGGCAAAAATATCGGCAACGAAGGCCGTCAGCTTTGCGGCATCAACAAGCGCCATGCTCAAGACCCCTGCCCGGCAGCGACCGCGGGCGCGACCACGTCTTTCCAGGTCGATACTCTGTCTTTCAATCGATTGTCGCGCCGCAGATAGGTCGCAGTCGCTTCCACGCCAAACACGCCGTTGCCGAAATCGTCCTTGAGGTCGCGCAGGATGCCCTCGACCGTACGCGCATCCAGCGTGTGCGACGGCTCCCATTTCAGCCAGATCATGGCCGCACGGCGCGGATCGTTGCGGATGATTGTGGAAGCTTCCTCGATCGCTTTCGCCAGAACCTCCGCAAGCTTTGGATGCGACGTCAAAGCAGATTTCGGAGAGGCCATCACCAGAAACGAGGTCTTACCTCCCATGATGTCAACCGATGATGTGACTGCGCGGACCTTGGAGTCCTTGAGCGCAATCTGCGTGAAGGGCGGCGAGGAGAAATAGGCTGCGATACTCTTGCCCTCGGTCAGGGCATCCAGCGATTCCTGATGCGGCATCACCACCAATTGCTGACGCAACCGCTCGCGGCCGAACCATGGATGGGTCTGCATCGACAGATAGCTCACCTGCGGCGCGGTCAGCATCGGCACCGCGATCTTGTCGGCGGGCTTCAGGTCATTGATCGCGCGTATGTTCGGGCGCGCGGTCAGGAGCAAGAGTGGCAGCGTGGTGAGGCCCGACACAACGAGCAATTCCTGCGGCGTCTGCCGCGCGGCGTCCCGGGCCAACAGAAAGGCCGGCAATCCATAAGCGCCGGCCGCGATCTCGCCCTTGGCCAGCGCCTGACGCATCGGCGCCGCGGCCGGAAACCGCCGCAGCGCAAGTTTGCCGTTCAGTCCGTTCGCTCTGGCATGCTTGTCGAGGAGGCGAAGGTCCTGCGCAATGAACAGCGGCAGGAAACCGATGCCGTGACCGACACCGATCGCGATCTCACCCGATCGTTGCGCGCGCTCGCCTTGGCCGCGCGTCTGCGCAGCGCCGGGCGTTGCGAAGACGAGCGCGACCAAGAGCGTCGCGAGCGCGCGCGCTTGCATCAGGCTTTCTTCTCGTCCTCGATCGGATTGACCAGGATGCCGACACCCTCGATGTCGATCTCGCAGACATCGCCATGCTTCATCCAGAGCTGGGGCTTGCGAGCGTGTCCGACACCCGACGGCGTACCGGTGACGATCACGTCGCCCGGCATCAGCGTCATGCCCTGGCTGATGTCGACCAGGGTCTCCGCGACGGGGAACAGCATGTTCGCGGTATTGTCGGATTGCAGCACCTTGCCGTTCAGCCGGGTCTCGATCTTCAGGCCGACAGCGCCGGGCGGCAGTTCGTCGGCAGTCACCATCCACGGTCCGAAACCGCCGGTCATGTCGAAATTCTTGCCCATATCCCATTGCGCGGTGCGGCGCTGGAATTGCCGGATCGAGCCGTCGTTGAAGCAGGAATAGCCGGCGATGCAGGAATACGCATTGTCCATCGTCAGATGCTTGGCCTGCTTGCCGATCACGATCAACAATTCGCATTCGTAATCGAGCGTCTCCGACACCAGCGGCCGGATGATCGGCATGTTGTGCGGCACCAGCGAAGTGCCGCAGCGCATGAAGATCGACGGCGCGGTCGGCTTTTGGTGGCCGCCCTCCTTGGCGTGTTCGAGATAGTTGAGGCCGAGGCAAACGATCTTGCCGGGATTGGCGACCGGCAACGTGTACTTGATCCCCTCGAGCGGGCGCCGCGCCGATGCCGGCGCCTTTTTTGCGACATCGGCAATGCCGGACAGATCGCCGCCTGAACGCGCCAGCACCTGGCCGAGATCGGCAGGGATTTTCGGATCGACAGCCTGGAGGTCGATCACCTGGTCGCCGTCCACGACGCCGAGATGCAGTTGTCTGTCGAGCTCGAAACCGACGATCTTCATGAGGTGGAAATCCTGATTGTCTGGGTGACGGACCGTATTGTCCGGGCGGCCTGTTTAGCCGCTCGCACCGGGATCGCCAAGCCTCACCAATCAAGCCTGTCCGAGCAAGGCCTTACCGGCCCGCCGGCATACAGCCCGCCGCATACACTCAGGATAACGGGGGCAATGCCAGCGCGCAGACCGCGAAATTGCCTTTGGCGTCGGTCCAGCTCGAGAGCATGGTCCAGCCCGCCCCGCGCGCCAGAGCGGCGAACGATTCCCGGCTGTACTTGTAGCTGTTCTCCGTATGAATCGTTTCACCCGCCCGAAGTTCGAACGTGGATCCCGCGACCGTCACCTTTTGCCGGACGCGGCTGGCGAGATGCATCTCAACCCGTTTGCGCTCACGATTGTAGAAGGCATGGTGTTCAAATGCGTCGAGCTTGAAATTACCGCCCAGTTCGCGGTTGATCCGGCGCAGCAGATTCAGGTTGAATTTTGCGGTCACACCGGACGAGTCGTTATAGGCGGCGTTCAGAACCGTCTCGTCCTTGATCAGATCGACGCCCACAATCATCACCGCACCGGCGCCGAGGATCGTACCCGCATGCCGCAGGAAGGTGCACGCCTCGTGCGGCTCGAAATTGCCGATCGTCGATCCGGGGAAGAATCCGACCTTCGGCAAGTCAGCCACTTCGTCCGGCAGTGCGAACGGCTTCATGAAATCCGCAGCCACCGGAAGGATCGAAAGCGTGGGATAATCCTTGCGCAGCGCCGCAGCCTCTTCGGCCAGAAAATCGCCCGAGATGTCGACCGGCACATAGGCTTTGAGTTTACGCGCCGCGTCCAAGAGAAAGCGAACCTTGATGCAGGCGCCGCTGCCGAATTCGACGAGCGCCGCGCCGGTCGGAAAATGTTGCACGATTGCGCCCGCCTGCAAGCGTAGGATCTCGTGTTCGCTGCGGGTCGGGTAATATTCCCGCGTCTGCGTGATGTCTTCGAACAGCCGCGAACCTTCGCTGTCATAAAAGTACTTCGGAGCGAGCCGCTTTGGCGTGGCGGACAGTCCTGCCATCACGTCATGCACAAAGGTTTCGGTTTCGCGTCCGCGCGCGGCACCGGCCGCGAGCGGAGCCGTGAGCGCTCCGGGTTTATAGGCCATGACTACTGATACTCCGCGAGCCTGAGCCCGGTAAATTGCCAGCGCGCCGGCGGTTGAAAGAAATTGCGATAGGTCAGCCGCGCATGCCCGTCCGGTGTCGCGAGTGAAGAGCCGCGCAACACCATCTGGTTGATCATGAACTTGCCGTTGTATTCGCCGAGCGCGCCTTCGGCGGCGCGGTAGCCCGGATAGGGCAGATAGGCGCTGCGGGTCCATTGCCACACGATGCCGAAGGCATCGTCGATCAGGTCATGTCGCGCGGCGATCTCCCATTCGGCCTCGGTCGGCAGGTCCTTGCCGGCCCAGCGCGCAAAAGCGTCAGCCTCATAATAACTGACGTGCATCACCGGTGCCGCGGGATCGATTGCGCGCAAGCCGCCCAAACCCATGGCGTGCCAGACGCCATCGATCTCAAGCCAGTAGCCCGGCGCCTGCCAGTCCTCCGCTTCCCGCATCGCCCATCCATCGGACAGCCACAGCGCCGGTGTCGCGTAGCCGCCATCGCAGATGAATTCGATCCACTGCGCATTGGTGACAAGCCCACGCGCTATACGCACCGGCTGCGTCAGGACGCGATGCTGTGGCGCCTCATTATCGAAATGGAAGCCGTCGCCCTGGTGTCCGATCTGGTGAATGCCGGGCGGAATATCGGCATATGTCTCGCCTGTCTGCGCGGCAGGCATCGACCAGCTTTCGTCGTAGACCGGATGGGTCGGGTTCTGCGCAAAGGCATGCAGGATATCGGTCAGCAGCAATTCCTGATGCTGCTGTTCGTGGTTCAACCCGATCTCAAGGATTGGAAAAATCTGCCGCGCCGCCTCTTCATCCGCGCTGTCGATCAGCCGTTCGATGGCGGCGTCGACATGCGCGCGGTAGGCAGTCACATCCTTCGCATCCGGGCGTGTGATCAATCCGCGCTGCGGACGCGCATGGCGCGGACCTGCGGCGACGTAATAGGAATTGAACAGAAACGGGAAACGCTCGTCGAAAATCCGGTAGTCGCGGGCAAAGGGTACCAGCAGGAAGGTCTCAAAGAACCAGGTGACATGGGCGCGGTGCCACTTGGTCGGACTCGCGTCCGCCATCGATTGCACGATCTGGTCTTCGGCAGACAGGTGCGAGGCACGCGACTCCGTCTCCCGACGCACCGTGTGGAAGGCGTCACGCCAGTGCTGTCTGCGCGCCTGCAAATCGTGCGAAGCGCCCAAGTCGCGCAAAGTGGTGGATCGCATGGACAATTTCCCAGCCGAACTCTTACATGGTGTACATGCTAGTCGGGCTCAATGAATCCGGCCGCAGAAAGTTCCGTCTCGCGACCGTCATGATTCGACGGCGGCAGTTCGAAAGCCATGCAAGATCAGTCGCTTAGGCTCGGACATGAGGTATGCGACACCGGCATGCCAACGTCCCGGGTGCTTGATCGGCGGGACCTGTTGCCGCAGGGTCCGCCGGAATGACGTCCGCCGATACCAAACAGGCCCCGCTGCCAAAGCTCGGTCCGTCCGACCGGCTCGGTGCAATCGTGACCGTGGCGGCAACGAGTGCACTGGACGGCGCCGACCTGACAAACGTGATCATGCTGTCGCGCCGGCGCAGCCCGAGCGGCATCGATGCACCTGCGGTCAAGATCAGCGACGACGAGCGGCCTGCGCCGTGGCTGACATGGCCTGAACGGACGCCCTGGACCGCATTGATTGCCGGTGTGTTGCTGCTACATCTCGTGATCGTGGCGATCTTCATGCGCGACCCGGCGCCGATGCAGAGCCTCGCACTGGATTCGATTTCGGTCGATATCGTGCTGGGTGGACAGACCGAGGCGGGCATCGCGCAGATGCCGAGCCCGGCGGAATCGGCGCCCTCTCAGCCGGCGGAAAGCACACCGAAGCCGGCCGAGCCCGAGCAGCCCACCGAGACCGCGGAGCAAGCCAAACCCGACCTCCGGCCCCGGCTGGACGATACGCGCGAGCCGCCGCGCGAAGCGCCGCAACCGCAAGAGCCCAAAACCGAAGAGCGGCAGACCGCCGCGGTTCAGGCTGAGGCGGAACCAACGCCGGTGCCTGAGGAAGCGGAGCCGACGCCCACGGTCGCCGAAACGCCGCCACCACCGGACGTCACCGAGCCGAAGCCTGTCGAGGAACCGGTTGCCAGTCGGCCGCCACCACCGCAGGAACAGCCAACCGAGACGCCGCGCGAACAATCCAAGCCAACGCCTCCGCGGGTCGCGGCGTCGCGAAGCGGCGTCGGCCTGGGCTCATCGCGCGAAGTACGTGACTGGGCGAGCCGCGTCACTGCGCAACTTGCACGCAACAAGCGCTATCCCGGCGACGCCCTTGCGGGCGGCATTGGCGGGACAGCGGTCATCGCCTTCGCAATCGACAGCGCGGGGAATGTCGGTGCGGTCCGGCTGGTGCGGTCATCAGGCAATGCCAGTCTCGACCGCGAGAGCCGGGACCTCGTGCGCAGAGCGGCGCCGTTCCCGATACCGCCGCAGGGCAAAGCGTCGATCACGGTGCCGGTGAATTTCAACGTGCTGACGGGACGCTAGCTCTTCTTTTGCCGCCCCTCCCTCCCCCGCGGGCGGGGGTGGGACAGACGAACAAAGACTAGCTGATCGCCGCCAGCGCCTGTTTCAGCCGTTCGCCGCTCTCGTCCATCATCGCGGCCTTGCGCAGACCCGCGAGTTCGGCCGCGGCATTGCCGCGTTCGCGCAGCTTCGTGATCAGCGCCATCAGCGCGTGGTACTTCTCGCGCCCGCGCTCATGGGTGTCACCATAGCCCTTCACCAGGCCGATGAGATGCGCGACCTCGACCGCCAGCGCGTAATCCTCGCGCGCGATCTCCACCACCTTGGCGAGCCAGTCCGTCTGCCGCGCCTGTTCATCGGCCCAGCGCAGCGTTCGCGACCGCAACGGCTTCATGCTCGAGACCATGTAGAGCAGCATGAAGCCGCGGATCGAGGAGGTCTTCACCTTGCGGCCCTTCTGCGTCAAGGCGTCGACGATGCCGCGGACCCAACCCGTATTGAGGATGAAGCGCCCCAGCGGCGCGGGCAGAGTCTCGGCAATCTCCTGCGTGCGGGGGTGCATGTATTCGACGATGTCGAGAAGCTGGCCCGGCTTGACGGCGGCTTCCTTGCGCACGCGCTCGAACCGGGATGCGCGGATTTTCAGCTCGGCAACGCGGACCGTGTCCTCGTACGCCATGGCAAGCGCGAGATTGCGCGCGACCTCGGTCAGCAGTTCGTCGGGCTTGCCGGGACGGGCCTTTTCGATCTCGATCACCAGCGCGAGACGACTGAGATAAAGCTTCGCATAGTCGTCGTTCTGGTAATCGGCGAGTCGCACTACGCCGGCACTCACGATCGGGCGCGACACGATCGACAGCGCGCCGTCGATCGGCGCGAGCAGCGATTGCACCGAAACGTCGCGAGCCTGCGGATCGAACGGACGTTCCACCGGAGCGATGGGCGTATTGCCGGACGCGGCCGCCTCGAAGCCGGCATTGAAGGCGCGCACACTCGCTTCCACGCCGACGCCGCCGCGCCGGATCGTCGCCTCGAACGCCATGCGCTGGAACG